>JAEZDB010000247.1 GCA_023429855.1 Actinomycetes bacterium | reverse complement strand
ACACTGGACCACGGTCCGTTTCCGTTGCGGGCGGCGCTCCATGGGGTCGGTCGACGTAGAGGCCCGGATTTGGGGTGTCTGTCGACAGGCGAGCCGAGCTTTGGGTGGACGGGGGCCCTGACGGCGTCAGGTTGCCACGGCCCGGCGCCGACTGACACGCTGGTGGCACCACTGCGGCAGTGAGTCGAAAAAGGTGAGCGCCACTTAAAGGTTTGGCCGAATGACCGACGAAACGGGGTAGACGCCGGTGGACGCCCCACCTGCCGCCGGCTTCGTCCCCCGAAACGAGTGCTCAACTTGCTGCCCGCCCGCGCCGCCCGAACCCCTGGAACGCCGCCGCGTTCTCGCGGAGTCCCGGTGCCCGTCAGCGCTCGTGTGCTGGCCCGCCCCAGCGTCCGCGTCGCGGCCGGCGCCCGCGTCGCGACCCTAGCGCTCCTTGCGCTCGTCGCCACCCTTATGGCCCCTGCTGGCGCGCACGCGGCGGCGCGCGCGTTCACGAACTCCTACGCGCAGACGCTCCACGGCGACATCGCGATGATCGGCAACGCCAACTCGACGTGCCGCGCGGCGTGGTCGGGCGGCTGCACCCCGAACGCCCTGGGCAACGGCAACTCGAACAACGCGTTCGGCGCGCTGGTCGACGTCGACGGCGTGGCGGCAACCACGAACTCGAGCAGCTCGACGCTGGCGCTCCCCGCGGGCGCCGTCGTCCGCAGTGCGCGCCTGCTCTGGGGCAGTGCGGGCGACGGGACCGACAACAACGGGGAGCAGACCGTCTCCTTCGACACGCCCGCCACCGCCGGCATCGCCTACGGAAGCATCACCGCCGGCGGCGCCACCGGCGCCTGCGGCAGCCTCGCCAACCTCGCGAGTTCCAACACGCGCGGTTTCGCCTGCTCCTCCGACGTGACGGCCCTCGTGCAAGCGGGCGGCAGCGGCGCCTACACGCTCGGCGCAATCGAGCAGCGCAGCACTTCGACCTCGACCGTGCTGCCGGACCACTGGAGCGGCTGGGGCCTCTACGTCGTCTACGAGCTGGCGAGCGAGCCGTTGCGGCGCATCGTTCTGGCCGACGGCTTCCAGCGCGTCGGCGCCGGCGCGCCCACCACGATCACCGCGACCGGCTTCGTTGCGCCGGCCGCCGGCTCGGTCTCGGCCCGCCTCACCTACATGGTCGGTGAGGGCGACTCGGAGATCAGCGGCGACAACGCGACCTTCGGCACCCGCACCCTCGACACGGCCGCCACGCCGAACCTCATGGGCTCCGAGATCCGCGGCCTGACCTACCAGTCGACGAAGAACCCGAACTACGTCAACCACTACGGCTTCGACGTGCACTCGGTCGACGTCGACGGCGGCATCGCGAACGGTGCGACAACGGCGAACTTCTCGTTCACCTCGACGCAGGACGTCTACTACCCGTTCGCGCTCGGAATCGCGATCGAGCTCGGCGAACCGGAGCTCGTCCTCACCAAGACGCTGACCGACGTCAACGGCGGCGCGGTCGAGCCGGGCGACGTCCTGGAGTACCAGATCGTCGCGACCAATACAGGCAACGACGGTGCCGCGCAGGTCACGATCACCGACCCGATCCCCGCCGACACGGCCTACGTCGCTGGGTCGATGCAGATCACCGCGGGCGCGAACGCCGGCAACAAGACCGACGCCGCGGGCGACGACCAGGCCACGTTCGCCGGCAACCAGGTGACCATCCGCGTAGGAGCGGGCGCCAATGCCACAAGCGGTGGCATCCTGGCGGCCAACGGGGGCGCGACCACCGTTCGCTTCCGAGTCACCATCGACGTCGACGCCGACGAAGGCGTCCCGCTGGTGAACACGGCCTCGGGCAGCTACGTCGGCCAGACCAGCCTGCTCGGCTACGCCGACCCGTCCTCCGTCGCCGCGACGCCCGTGCGCCGCGCCGACATGGTCGTCACGCAGACGCCGTCGGCGGCGCTCACGGCGGGCCAGGCGGGCTCGCTCACGCTGACCGCGTCGAACATCGGCGGCGCCTCGACCTACGGCCAGCCGGTCACGCTCCAGACCACGATCCCGGCGGGCATCACGTTCGGCAGCATCACCGCGTCGCCGGGCTGGGCTTGCACGACCACGCTGCCCACCATCAGCTGCACGCGGTCCGATGCGCTCGCGGGCGAGACGTCGTACCCCGACATCGTTCTCGCCGTCACGCCGACGCAGGCGGCGACGTCGGTGACCTTCAACTCGCAGGTCAGCGGCGGCAACGAGGTCCGAACGAACAACAACACCGACAGCGACGCGGTCACGATCCTGCGCAGCGCGAACCTGCGGATCGTCAAGACGGTCGACCGCGCGACGGCCGCCGTTGGCGACGTGCTCACCTACACGCTCACGGCGACCAACCTCGGCCCGTCGAACACCAGCGGCGTTTCAGTCGGCGACATCCTGCCGCCGACCCTGCAGCCGCTGACGGCCACCACGACGCAGGGCACCTGCGCGACCGCGGGCCAAACGGTCACCTGCCCGGTCGGCGTGCTCAACAACGGCGCGGGCGCGACGGTCACCATCACCGCCCGCGTCCTGGCCGCCGGCGCTGGTACAAGCATCGTCAACCCGGCCACCCTAACGGGCGCCGACCCCGACCCGGCGACGCCCAACAACTCCTCGTCGGCCACCACGGCGATCGACCAGGCGGCGAACCTGCAGGTGACGAAGAGCGTCGCCCCAGCCGCGCAGAATGCCGGCAGCACGGCGACCTGGACCGTCACCGTGCGCAACAACGGCCCTGGCACCGCCACCGGCGTCTCGCTCAGCGACGACCTCCCCGCGGGCATCACGGTGCAGTCGATCACCCCGTCGCAGGGCACCTGCGGCACGGGCGACCCGTTCACCTGCAACCTCGGCACGCTCGCCAGCGGCGCCACGGCCACGGTCGCCGTCGCCGCCCGCCCGGCGCTCGCCACCGCCGGCACCACGCTCACCAATTCCGCGACGGCGACGAGCACGTCGTTCGACCCCGATTCCAGCGACAACACGGCCACCTCGGGCCTGGCTGTCAACCCGGCCGCCGACATCCGCGTCACGAAGACCGCTGACCGGGCAACCGCGAACGTCGACGAGAACATCACCTGGAGCGTCGCGCTCAGCAACCTCGGCCCGACGGCCGCGGCCGGCGTGACGCTGACCGACACGGCGCCGGCCGGCGTGACGATCCAGTCGGTCACGCCGCCCGCTGGCGTCACCTGCTCGACCGCTGGCCAGACGATCTCCTGCGCGGTGACGGGCACGCTCGCCTCGGGCGCGACGCGCACCGTCACGATCGTCGCCCGCGTGAACCGCGCAAGCGCCGGCTCGCCGCTCACCAACGCGGCCACGGGCGCCTCGTCGACCTTCGACCCCGACACGTCGAACAACCTCTCGTCGGTCACGACCAACGTGAACAACGCCGCCGACCTGCGCGTGAGCAAGACGGCCGACCGGGCCACCGCGAATGTGGGCGACACGATCAGCTGGACGGTCACCGCGACGAACGACGGCGCCTCGCCCGCCACCGGCGTGCAGCTCACCGACGTGCTGCCGGCGGGCGTCACGCTCCTCACGCGCGTGCCGTCGCAGGGCACCTGCTCGGTCGTCGGCGCGCAGATCGCCTGCGCCCTCGGCACGCTCGCCGTCAACGCCAGCGCGACGCTCACGGTCACGGCGCGCGTCGATCGCGCCGCCGCGGAGACGCCCGTGCAGAACGTCGCCCAGATCACTGGCGCCGAGTTCGACCCCGACACGGCCAACAACTCCACCAACGTGACCACGACCGTCGGCGCGGCCACCGATCTGCGGCTGACCAAGGGCGTCGATCGCGCAACCGCGGCGGTTGGCGACACGGTCACCTACACGCTGACGGCCCGCAACGACGGTCCATCGGCCGCGACGAACGTCGTCGTGACCGACGCGCTCCCTGCGGGCTTCGTCGCCAGCGGCACCCCGACCGTGACCGGCGGCACCTGCACCCTCACGGGCCAGAACCTCTCGTGCACGATCCCGAACCTCGCGAGCGGCGGCGTGCGCGCGATCAGCGTGCCCGGCACCATCGCCGCTGCCGCGGCCGGCGCGACGCTGACGAACGCGGCGTCGATCAGCGGCACGCAGTTCGACCAGGACACGTCGAACAACACGACGCCCGCCGTGACGACCCAGGTCGCGGGCGTTGCGAACCTCGGCATCACGAAGACCGTCGACCGCGCCACGGCCAACGTCGGCGACACGCTGACCTACACGCTGACGGTCGCCAACAGCGGCCCGCAGTCCGCGACCGGCACGACCGTCGTCGACACGCTCCCCGCCGGCGTGACGCGCCTCGGTGCCACCCCGTCGCAGGGCAGCTGCCCCGCCGGCTCGCCGATCACCTGCAACCTCGGGACGATCCCGTCGGGCGGCAGCGCCACGATCACGGTCACCGCGCGGGTGGGTCTCGGCGCGGCCAACGCGACGGCGACGAACTCGGCCACGGTCGACGCGGCCCAAGACGACCTGACGCCCGGCAACGACACGGCCACCGCCACGACGGCGATCGCGCCTGCGGCCGACCTGCGCATCGACAAGACCGCCGACCGGGCGACGGCTGACGTCGGCGACACGATCACCTGGACCCTGACGGCCACCAACGACGGGCCGCAGAGCGCGACCGGCGTGACGATCACCGACACGATCCCGTCGGGCGTGACGCTGCAGCAGCCGATCACCGGCCTGCCGAGCGGCGTGACCTGCTCCGTCGCGGGCACGGTCGTGAGCTGCCCGGTCAGCGGCGCGATCGCCAGCGGCGCTTCAGTCGTGATCACGCTGCGCGGCACCGTGCAGCGCGCGGCGGCCGAGACGCCGCAGGAGAACGTCGCCACCGTCGCCGGCAGCCAGCTCGACCCCGACACTGCCGACAACACCTCGCGGGTCACGACGACGATCAACGCCGCCGCCGACCTGCGCGTGACCAAGACGGTCAACACGCCGACCGCCAACGTCAACGACACCCTCACGTGGACCGTTTCGGTCACGAACGACGGCCCGTCGGTCGCCACCGGCGTGCAGCTCATCGACGACCTCCCGGCTGGCACCACGCTGCTGACGCGTACGGCCTCGCAGGGCACCTGCAGTTCGACGGCCGCCCAGGTGATCTGCGCCGTCGGCACGCTCGCGCCGGGCGCCACCGCCACGGCCACGATCACGGCGCGCGTCGAGCGGGCCGCCGCCGAGTCGCCGGTGAACAACGCGGCCCGGGCGACCGCCACGCAGCTCGACCCCGACACCGCCAACAACCTCGCGACGGCGTCGACGACGATCGGCCCGGCGACGGACCTGCGGATCGGCAAGACCGCGAGCACGGCAACCGCCAACGTCGGCCAGACGATCACCTACACGCTCACCGCGAGCAACGACGGGCCGTCGGCCGCGACCGGCGTGGTCGTCACCGACACGCTCCCGTCGACGCTGCTGCGCACCGGGGCGATCACCGCCTCGCAGGGCACTTGCAGCCAGGCGGGCCAGGCCATCACCTGCAACGTCGGCGGTCTCGCCGCGGGCGGAAGCGCGACGATCACGCTCCAGGCGGTCGTGCAGCCTTCGGCCGCCGCCTCGACCGTCGCCAACAGCGCAACCATCGCCGGCGGGCAGCTCGACCCCGACCCGTCGAACAACGCGTCGCCGGCCGCGAGCACGACCGTGGCTGCAGCCGCAGACCTGGCGGTCGATCTGACCGTGGACCGCGCCACGGCCGACGTCGGCGACACGCTGGCCTACACCTTCACGGTTCGCAACAACGGTCCGTCGACGGCGACCGGCATCACCTACACCGTGCCGCTGCCCGCGACGGTGCAGCCGCTGACCTTCACGGTAGGAGCAGGCCTGAGCTGCACCCCGGCCCCCGGCGCGCTGAACTGCACCGGCGGCCTCCCAAGCGGCGGCACGACGACGGGCAACATCACGGTGCGCGTCCTCCCCGCCGCGTCGGGGGCCACGATCGCGCCGAACAGCTCGGTCACCGCGACGACCTTCGACCCGGTCTCGGCGAACAACGCTGACGGCGCCTCGACGACCGTCGGCCCGGCCGCCGACCTCCAGCTGACCAAGTCGGTCGACCGCGCCACCGCAAACATCGGCGACCTGCTCACCTTCACCCTGGTCGGCACCAACAGCGGCCCGGCGGCAGCCACCGGCGTGACGATCACCGACACGCTCCCGTCGACCCTCAGCGTGGTCGGCACCCCGACCGCGACGCAGGGCGCCTGCACGGTCGCTGGCCAGACGGTGACCTGCGCCCCGGGCGCGGTCGCCAACGGCGGGTCGGTCACCGCCACCATCACCGCACGGGTGCTGGCCGCCGCCTCGGCGTCGACCGTGAGCAACACCGCCACGATCGACGGCAACGAGCACGACCCGACCCCGGCGAACGACACGTCGCTGGCGACCAGCACGGCGATTGGTTCGACGGCCGACCTCGTCGTCAGCCAGGTCGTCGACCAGCCGACGGTGGACGTCGGCGGCACCGCGACCTACACCGTGACCGTCCGCAACGACGGGCCGGAGACGGCGACCGCGGTGGCATTGACGAACGACCTGCCGTCGGGCGCAACGGTGCTGTCGGTCACCCCGTCGCAGGGCACCTGCGGCACCGGCGACCCGTTCAGCTGCGCCCTCGGCACCCTGGCGAGCGGCGCCAGCGCGACGGTCGCCGTCAACGTGCAGATCACGGGCGCAGCCGAGTCGGTGTTCAGCAACCAAGCTGCGGCGACCGCGACGCAGTTCGACCCGAACACGTCGAACAACTCCGCGACCGCTGCGACCTCGACGAACCCGGCCGCCGACCTGCGAATCGTGAAGACCGCTGACCGCGCGACGGCCGATGTGGGGGAGACGATCACCTGGACCGTGACGGCGTTCAACGACGGGCCGTCGGCCGCGACGGGCGTGGTCGTCACCGACACGGCGCCGGCCGGCGTGACACTGCTGGCGCCTGCCGGCCTGCCGGCCGGCGTGACCTGCTCGGTCGCCGGCCAGGTCGTGAGCTGCTCGCGCAGCGGGTCGCTCGCCTCAGGCAGCTCGGTCGCGATCACGCTTCGCGGCACGGTTAACCTCGCAGCGGCCGGCACGCCGCTCAGCAACTCCGCGACGGTGGCTGGGAGCCAGTTCGACCCCGACACGTCCGACAACCTCTCAGCGGTCACGACCAACGTGAACGCTGCCGCCGATCTGCGCGTGAGCAAGTCGGTCAACACCGCCACGGCGAACGTCGGCGACACCCTCACCTGGACCGTGATCGCCACGAACGACGGCCCGTCGACCGCGACCAGCGTCGTGGTCACCGACGACCTGCCGGCCGGCGTAACGCTGCTGACGCGTACGTCGACGCAGGGCTCGTGCACCCCGTCGGGCGCCCAGGTCGTCTGCGCGATCGGCACGCTCGCCAGCGGCGCCACGGCCACGGTCACCCTGACCGCGCGCGTCGAGCGCGCTGCCGCAGAGTCGCCCGTCGACAACGTCGCGCGGGTCACCTCGGCGGTCTTCGATCCCGACACGGCCGACAACCTCTCGACGGCGTCGACCGCCGTCGGGCCGGCGGCCGACCTGCGCCTGGCCAAGACGGTCGACCGCGCGACGGCGAACGTGGGCGATGTCCTTACCTACACGCTGACCGCCACGAACGACGGCCCGTCGAGCGCCACCGGCGCGACAATCACCGACACGCTGCCGGCCGGCCTGCAGATCGTCAGCACGCCGACGGCCTCCCAGGGCGCCTGCGCCGTGACCGGCCAGTCGGTGACCTGCTCGCTCGGCACGATCTCGGGCGGCGCCTCGGCCACGGCGACGATCCAGGCCCGCGTCCGCCCGGGCGCGTCGGCCAGCACGGTCGGGAACACCGCGACGGTCACGGGCACGCGGCTCGACCCGGACCCGTCGAACGACTCCAGCGGACCGCCCGTCACGACCACGGTGGGCGCGGCGGCCGACCTCGTCGTGACGCATGTGGCGACGCCGACGACCCTGAACCTCGGCGACGCCGCCGACTTCACCATCACGGTCCGCAACACCGGCCCGAGCACCGCCACGAACGTGCAGCTCTCCGACGACCTGCCGGCGGGCACCACGCTGATCTCGCGGACGACCTCGCAAGGCACCTGCGCGGCAGGCGGCGACCCGCTCGTCTGCTCGCTGGGCGCGCTCGCCCCCGGTGCTACGGCGACGATCGTGGTGCGGCTGCGGGTCGACACCGGCGCCGGCGCGGTCTTCACCGCCGCCGCGACGGCGACGGCTACCGAGTACGAACCGACGCCCGCCGACAACGCCGCCAGCGCTGCGGTGTCGACCGGCGCTGCCGCGGATCTGCGCCTGGCCAAGACGGCCGACCGCGCCACGGCCGACGTCGGCGAAGCCATCACCTGGACGCTGACCGCGACGAACGACGGCCCTTCGGCCGCGACGGGCGCGACGATCACCGACACGGTCCCGTCGGGCATCACCGGCGTGACGGCCACCGCGGGCGCGGGCGTGACCTGCAACGTCGTCGGGCAGGCGGTCTCGTGTGCCGTGGCCGGCGTGTGGGCCAGCGGCGCGAGCCGGACGGTCACGCTGCGCGGCACGGTGGCGCGCTCGTCGGCCGGTTCGCCCCTGAGCAACAGCGCGACGGTCGCCGGCAACGAGTTCGATCCCGATCTCGCCGACAACGTCTCGGTCGCGACGACGAACGTCAACGCGGCCGCCGACCTCCGCGTGACCAAGACCGCTGACCGCAGCGCCGCGCAGGTCGGCGACGTGATCACCTGGACGGTCGCGGCGACGAACGACGGCCCGTCGGCGGCGTCTGCCGCCACGATCACCGACGACCTCCCGACCGGCGTGACGCTGCTGACGGCCACGGCGACGCAGGGGACGTGCGGTCCGGTCGGCGCGCAGGTCGTCTGCTCGGCAGGGCCGATGGCGAGCGGGCAGACCGTGACGGCGACGATCACCGCGCGCGTCGAGGCAATCGCGGCCGAGACGCCGCTGGCGAACGTCGCGCGCGTCGCCTCGAGCACCTTCGACCCCGACCCGGCCAATAACCTCTCGACGGTGACGACCACCGTCGGCGCGTCGATCGACCTGTCGACGAGCGCCGCCGTGAACCTGGCGACGGCGAACGTCGGCGACGAGCTGCTCTACACCTTCACGATCGCCAACGCCGGACCGTCGACGGCGACGGGCGCCACGTTCACCCACCTGCTGCCGGCGAACACGACCTACGTGGCGTCGACGTCGACGCAGGGCGGTTGTTCAGCGTCCTCGGGGACGCTCACCTGCAACCTCGGCGCGCTTGCGGGTACCGGCAACGCGACCGTCACGGTCCGCGTCCGGGTCGGCAGCGGTGCGGCCGGAACGACGATCAACGCCCGGGGCACGGTGACGGCGACGCAGACCGACCGCAACGCGGCCAACGACCAGAGCGCGATCGTCTCGACCGCGGTGGCGCCGGCCGCCGACCTGCTCGTGACCGTGTCGGCCGACCAGCCGACGGTTGCCGTCGGCGGCTCGGTCACCTACCTCGTGACGGTCACGAACGACGGTCCTTCGACGGCGACCAACGTGGTGTTGACCAACCAGCTCCCGGCTGGCGCGACGATCGTCTCGGCGACGCCGTCGACGGGCACCTGCTCGGCCGGCGACCCGCGGAGCTGCGACTTCGGCACGCTCGCGCCCGGCGCCACCGCGACGCTGACGGTGGTCGCGCGTGCCGAGACGGCCAACGCGGGCGCGCTGATGACGAACCGCGCGAGCGCGGTCGCCGACCAGTTCGACCCGACTACGGCCAACAACGCGGCGCAGGCCAGCAGCGCCGTGGGCGACGCGGCCGACCTGCGGATCGTGAAGACCGTCGATCGCGCGACCGCTGAGATCGGCGACACCGTGACGTGGACGCTGACCGCGAGCAACCTCGGGCCGCTCGGCGCCACCGGCGTCTCGGTGACCGACGCGGTGCCGGCGGGCGTGACGATCACCTCGGCGACGACGTCGGCGGGCACCTGCACCGTCGGCGCCCCGGTCACGTGCTCGCTCGGTGCGCTGGCCAACGGCGCCAGCGCCACGATCACGGTGGTCGGCACGATCGGCCGCGCCGCGGCCGGCACGCCGCTCAACGCCCAGGCGACGATCACCGGCGCCGAGCTCGACCCGAACCCGGCCAACAACGTGTCGGCGGCACCGACGACGGTCGGCCCGGCGGCCGATCTGCGCGTCGCGAAGCTGGTCAGCAGCAGCGCGCCTGCGATCGGCGACGCAGTCACGTGGACGATCCAGATCTTCAACGACGGGCCGCAGGCGGCCAGCGCGGTGCAGGTCACCGACGCCGTCCCCGCCGGCGCGCCGATCAGCTCGGTCACCTCGTCGGCGGGCACGTGCACGCGCACCGGCCAGTCCGTGACCTGCGCGCTCGGCACGATCCCGAGCGGCGGCTCGGCGACGGTCACGATCGAGGCGACGGTCGCCTCGGGCGCTGGTGGCGCCGTGCTCGACAACGCCGCCTCGGCCTCCTCCGCGACCCGCGACCCCGATGTCGCCAACAACACGGCGACCGCTCGCGCCACCGCTGGCGCGGCGGCCGACCTGTCGGTTGCGGTCTCCCCGGACCGCCCCTCGGCGGTCGTCGGTGAGGAGATCGGCTGGACGGCGGCCGTCGGCAACGCCGGACCTCAGACGGCGACCGGCGTCGTCTTGACGCTTGCGCTGCCAGCCGGCCTCGTCGATCCCAAGGCCACCGTGCCGGGCGGCACGTGCACCGTCGCCGCAACCGCCGTGACCTGCACTGTTCCCGACCTCGCGCCGGGTACGAGCGCCGTGGTGGCGCTGACCGGCACAGCCGGGCGTGCCGCTGCCGAGACGTCGCTGGTGGTCGCTGGGACGGTGGCGGGGGCGCTACCGGATCCTGCGCCGTCGAACAACGCCGCGGCGGCGGGCGTCGTCAGCGTGCCGGCGGCCGTCGATCTCGTGGTGACCAAGCGGACCGACAAGCCGTCGGCCGCCGTCGGCGAGCAGGTCACGATCACGACCGACGTGCTCAACCGCGGCCCGTCGACCGCGACCGACGTGACCCTCGTCGACACGCTGCCTGAGGGCGTCGCGCTGGAGTCGGTGACGCCCTCGCAGGGCAGCTGCACCGTGGCCGACCGGACGATCACCTGCAACCTCGGGTCGATCGCCGACGGGCAGACGGTCAGCGTCGCCGTTGTCGTCACGGTGCAGGCGGCAGGCGCCGACCAGTCGCTGCTCAACGCAGGCACCGCCAACAGCGGCCAGTTCGACACCGACGGCTCCAACAACGACGCGCGCGTCACGACCGGAGGCCAGCCGCCCACGGTCGCCGCGCCGAAGCCCGCGATCACCATCACGAAGTCGGTCTCCAAGACCTCGGTGGCCGCCGGCGACGAGGTCGTCTGGACCGTGACCGCGAAGAACACCAGCAACGCGGTCGCGACTGGCGTGCGGATCGTGGACCAGCTCCCGGCCGGTTTGGACTACGTCTCGACGAAGGCGACCGGTGCGACGTGCACGCGCAACGCCCGCACCATCACGTGCCTCGTGAGTCGGATGGAGCCGGGCCGCGTCGTCACGATCAAGATCACCACGGCCGTCGCGGTCCCCGGAGCGCCGATCGACAACATCGCGACCGTCACCGCCGCCGAGCTGCCAGAGGCCCAGAGCGCCGGCCAGGTCGCGGGGGCGCGGGTGCAGGCAGCTGGCGCGCCGTTCGTCGTCGCCGGCATCAAGCCGCTCGAGCCCTACTCGCGGCCCGGCCGCCGGGTTCGCATCGCCGTGAAGGTCACGAACGTCGGTGCCGCTGGTGCCCGCGACGTGCGCGCCTGCTTCACGCTGCCGAAGTCGGTCGTCCTGCTGCGTCGCCCGCCTGGCGTCACGCAGCGTGGCGCCCAGTTCTGTCTCTCTGCTGCCAGCCTCGAACCGGGCAAGAACAAGCGGGTCGTGCTGTCGGCGCGCGTCGTTGGTGGCGCCGGCACGAGCCGTGCCAAGCTCAAGGGCACCGCGAGCAACAGCCGCGTGAAGGTCGAGTCCTACCCGCTCGAGATCCGCGGCCAGCGACCCACGCGGGCGGCGGGCGTCACGGGCTGAGCCCCCAGGGCGTCGACCGTCCTTCCTCTGTC
>JAEZDB010000211.1 GCA_023429855.1 Actinomycetes bacterium | reverse complement strand
GGCGGCGTGAGCGCCGCCCAGGTCGAGGTCGCCCGCGGCGGCAAGGTCGCGGTGGTCAGCGTGCCGGTGCCCGAGCGTGGCGCCAGCGCCGGCCAAGCCATGGCCCGCACGCTGCGCGCCCAGGTTCCGGCCCTCGCGCAGGATCTCGTCCCCGGCTCGACTGAGGTGCTCGTGGCCGGCGACGCTGCCGACTCGCTCGACTTCGCCAATGCGGTGAAGGACGCGATGCCGCTCGTTGGCGGATTCGTCCTCGGCCTGGCGCTGATCTTGCTGCTTGCGGCATTCCGCTCGCTGCGGCTCGCGGTCACCGTGATCGGCCTGAACCTGCTCTCCGTCGGCGCGGCGTTCGGCGTGATGACGGTCGTCTTCCAGAACACCTGGGCCGAGGACCTGCTCGGCTTCACGTCGAGCGGAGCGATCGTCACGTGGATGCCGCTGATCGCCTTCGTGATCCTGTTCGGCCTGTCGATGGACTACTCGATCCTCGTGCTCGAACGGATCCGCGAGGGGCGCCGCAACGGCCTGTCGCCGCGCGAGGCGGCCGCCGAGGGCGTGGCCGCGACGGCCTCGACCGTGACTGGCGCGGCGCTCGTGATGGTCGCCGTGTTCTCGATCTTCGCGACCCTGCGCCTGCTCGAGATGAAGCAGCTCGGCGTGGGCCTCGCGGCGGCGATCCTGGTCGACGCGACGATCGTCCGCGCCATCGCCCTGCCGGCAGCGGTGACGCTGCTCGGCGAGAAGGCGTTCCGCGTGCAGCCCGTCGATGCGACCTTTCGCCCCAGCGGAGCCGACGACGCATGGCACGATGACGCCATGGCCGCCAGCCCCAGCAGCGAGCTCGCCGAAGCAGGTGCCCGTGGCTGAAGGGCCGAAGCTGCCACGGCTGCCGAAGCTGCCGCCGATGCCGCCGCTCGGCGCGGTCAAGAGCGGCGATCTGCGCGGCAAGCCCGGCGACTCGCGCTGGCGCCGGCCGCTCTTCCGGCTCGCGCTCACCGCGATGCTGTCGGCCTGCGTCGCGGTGACGGTCCTGATCCTCTGGCTGATCAGCGGCCTGGGCTCCTTCTGGCCGATCTGGGTGTGGTTCGGGATGGCTTGCCTGATGGCGTTCCACCTCACCATCGAGCGCACGCTCGCCACGGAGTCCTCGGGCCGCTGGTACGTCCTCCACGAGGGCCTCACCGTGACGGTCTGCGGGATCCTGCTCGCCGTCTGGGCGATCGACGGGTCGGCGACGTTCTGGCCCGGCTGGGTGCTCGTCACGCTCGGCATCGCACTCGGCGTGCACTACGTGATCCGCGAGCAGGCGCCGGTCTACCGTGCCGAGCAGCTGATGGATCGCGTCGACGAGCTCACGACGAGCCGCTCGGGCGCCCTCGACGTGCAGGCGGCCGAGCTGCGCCGGATCGAGCGCGACCTGCACGACGGCGCGCAGGCGCGGCTCGTGGCGCTGTCGATGCAGCTCGGGCGGGCCGAGGCCCGCCTGGGCGACGACGTCGACGAGCAGACCCGCGCGCTGATCAAGGGCGCCCAGGAAGACGCGCGTCTGGCGATCGCCGAGCTGCGCGACCTGGCCCGCGGCATCGCGCCGCCGGTCCTCACCGACCGCGGCCTGGCGGCGGCCGTCGAGGCGCTCGGCAAGCGCTCGCCGCTCGAAGTCGAGGTGACGGCGCAGGTGGGGCGGCGCCCGGCGCCCGTCGTGGAGTCGGCCGCGTACTTCGTGGTCGCCGAGTCGCTGGCCAACGCGGCCAAGCACTCGCCGGGCTGCGCCGTGCACGTGACGATCGCCGGCGACGACCAGCGGCTGCAGGTCGTGGTGGCCGACGACGGCCTCGGCGGCGCCGACCCGAACGGCGGCGGCCTCACCGGTCTACGTCAGCGCGTGAACGCGCTCGACGGTACGTTCCTCGTCGTGAGCCCCAAGGGACATGGCACGACCGTGACTGCGGAGCTGCCGTGCGGGTGACCAGCCGCCGAGCGTACGAAAGCGGTCGCTATGGCAGCCACTTTCGTACGTTCGACCTAGGAGGGCGCCTGTGCGGGCGGTGATCGTCGAAGACCACGCGCTGCTGCGCGAGGGCATCGTGGCGCTGCTGCGGGAGAACGACATCGAGGTCGTGGCTCAGGCCGAGACCCCGGAGGACTTCTTGCGGTTCGCGGCGGCCCACCACCCCGACATCGCGATCGTCGATGTGCGCCTCCCGCCGACGTTCACCGACGAGGGCCTGCGCGCGGCGATCGAGGCCCGTCGCCAGCGCCCCGAGCTGGCCGTGCTCGTGCTCTCGCAGTACGTCGAGCCGGTCTACACGGCCGAGCTGCTGGCCAGCGGCGGCGCTGGGATCGGCTACCTGCTCAAGGAGCGCGTCGGCGATGTAGCCGGGTTCCTCGACGCCGTCAAGCGCGTCGCCGCGGGCGGCACGGCCCTCGATCGCGAGGTCGTCGCCGAACTCGTGACCGGCCGCACCGCGTCCGGCGACCAGGCGCTCGAGCGGCTCACGCCCCGCGAGCGCGAGGTCCTCGGGCTGATGGCCGAAGGACGCACCAACGCTGCGATCGCCGAGGCGCTCGTCGTGACCGGCGGCGCCGTCGAGAAGCACGTCACAAGCATCTTCTCCAAGCTCGACCTGCCCGCCAGCGGCGGCGACCACCGGCGGGTGCTCGCGGTGCTCGCGTTCTTGCGGGCGGCCGAGTAGGAGCGCGCACGAGCCGCCGCTCCGCCGGGATCACGCGACGGCAGCTCAGCGCGTGACGAAGTCGACGATCGCCGGATTCCAATCCGGGTGGCGCACCACGCCGAGGTGGTCGCCCTCGATCACGCGGTACTGGGCGTCCTTGATGGCCCCGGCGAGCGTCTGCGGCCGATTGGCGAGGCCGTCGTTCGACGCTGCCATCACGAGCGTGCCTGCCGTGATCTGATCGAGGGCGATCGGCGTGCGGTGGCTCGACGAGATC
>JAEZDB010000169.1 GCA_023429855.1 Actinomycetes bacterium | reverse complement strand
GCCCGTAGGTGCTGGCGTTCTCGCTGAGCGCAGCGGACGGAGCCGCCGCCTCAGCGTTCACGCCGCTCTGGCGCGACTGCAGCCAGAGACTGTACGTAGCGTCTAGCTCACCTTCGAGCAGGCCGGTTCGTTGACCAACGCCTCGGAGAGCGCCTTGTTCTCCGAGAGCTCGGCGACGGGACCCTGGTACTGCGTGAGCTTGTTCATCTGCTTACCGAGATCCTCGACGACCGCGTTCACGTCGGCGGCGTTCTGGTAGTCCGCCGCGCGCAGACCCTTGCGGATCTTCGCGACCTCGTTCTCGACGTCGCTCATGCGGTCGACGGCCTTGTTCCAAGCAGCCTTCGCCTCGTCGGTCGGGGGCGGCCCGACCTCCTTGACGGTGTCGACCTGGTCGTTGAGCTGCTCGCCCACGTCGGAGAAGAACGTGATCAGCGCCTTCTTCGTGGCGGCAGGCGACGACGCGTCGACCTTCGGCGGCTGCACCGTCTTGGCCTTGCCAGCCATCGTGGTGCAGAGCTTGGCAGCCCAGCTGGTCTCAGGCGTCGATGCCTTCGAAGCCTGTGCCTGGTCGGCTGAGGTCGGCGTCGGCGTGGCGCCTTCCTTCTTGTCGTCGCCGCAGCCGGCGAGCGCCCCCGCCGCCAGCACTGCGGCGAGCGGGAGCATGGTGATGCGTGTCTTCACGTGGGAGAGCTTCCTATTGCGAGGTTGCTAACAGTTTGACGGGACCGGCTTGCCGGCGAGCCGGTCGGCAATGTACGCGTTCACGTCGGCGTTGCCACGGGCGACCGTCGTGATGTGGCCGGTGTCCATGACCTTCCACTGCACCTTCATCCCGGCGGCGCAGTAGCGGTCGCGCAGGGTCTTGGCCTGGTTGAACGGGACGATCGGGTCGTTCGACGCGTGGTACTGGTAGACCGGCGCGTTGATCGGATCGGCACCGAGTGTGTTCTGGCTAACGCGGTCGAGCCACGCAGGCGCACCGAACGGGCTCGGGTCGGTGTAGTCGGCCGACTGCTTACCGGAGTAGCCCGTGAGCAGCTCGATCGTGCAGTCCGTCGTCGTAACCTGGTTGATGACCTGCTCGCCCTCCGGCAGCAGGTAGTCGGCGAGCTTGAGCTCGTCCGGGTAGGCGTTGTCGAGCCCGACCATGGCAGCGAGCTCGAAGCCGAAGGCCGGCTTGCGCTCGAGGGTCAGTGCGACGTTGGCGAGGCTCGAGGGAACGCCACCGCCAGCGACAGCGACGAGGTCGAGCTCCGGCGCGTACGTCGGCTCCATCTGGCCAGCCCACATCGTGGCGCCGCCACCCTGTGAGAAGCCGCGGAGGATCACCTTCGGAGTCGGCGAGAGACCGGCCTCGGGGAGGCGGGTCGCTGCGCGGGCCGCGTCGAGGAGCGCTGCGCCCATCGCCTTGCCGACGATGTAGGTCGTCTTCGGGTTCTCGTGGTAGCCCTCGTAGTCGGTGACTGCGACGGCGTAGCCCGCCTTGAGCATGTCGTTGACCGCGGCCTGCTCGTAGAACGAGCCGGAGTTGATGAAGCGCGACACCGTGCAGCGGAACGCCTGACCGGTCGTGCCGGGAGCAAACGCGACGACCGGCGTCGCCGCAGTCGCGTTCTTCGGCACGAGGATCGTGCCCGTGACCACGTTGCGCTTGCCCGTCGCGTTCGTCGACAGGTACATGACCTGCCATGCGTTGGCGAGCTTACGGGCGGTCGGCGGACCGGCCTTTGCCGGGCGCGCGCGGATGATGTCGCCCGGCTCGCCGACCGGAATGGTCGTCGGCGGGGTGTAGAACGGATCGGGATCCGCGTTCGGCGTGGGGGCCGGCTGGTTGCGGTCGATCGCGGGCGCCGCAACAGCGGTGGCAGCGGGGCTCAGCGGACCGGCGAGCATGAGGCCCGCAAGGGTCGCAGCTGCTGCCTTGCCGTAGCGTGACTTGAGGAAGTGGTACATGTCAGTACTCCTCGCCTAAGCCGTAGCTTGGGGGGTCAGGGTGAGCGAGATCGTGTTCCCGCCGCCGGCGGTGAGGGGGCTCACGAGGCCGTTGAGGGCGCCGCAGCCGTTGAGGTCGCTGATGGTGAAGGTGCCGTTCAGCGTGCCGCCGGTTGCGATGGCGAAGTTCGCACCGGAGACCAGCTTGACGTCGGCGAGGTTCCTCGTCTGGCAGGAGTTGCCGCCCGCGAGCGGAATCGCACCGAACAGCTTGACCTCCTGGATCTTCGTCCGGAGCTTCGTGTTCGTGGTGAGCACACCCGAGGCGAGCTTGCCCGTCGTCTTGCCCGAGGGCACGAACGCGACCTTGGCCGTCACGGGCAGGAACCCGAGCGCGGTCAGGCGAGCCGACGACTGGCTAAACACGAGGTCGGCGCTGAGGTCGCCCGCGCCGGTGAACGACGCGTTGGCGGTGCCTTTGAGCGGGATCGTGCCGCGCGTCAGCGTCTTGATGACGGCGGCGCCGGCCGTGTTGTAGACGCGAACGGTGTTGCCGCCACCCGTCGTGGAGACGCGGAGCTCGGAGCTCTGGGCCGACGCGTTGCCAGCCGCGTCGCGAGCGCGGACGGTGAACCCGTACGACGTCGAGGCCGTGAGCCCGGAGATCGTCGCGGTGGTCGTGTTGCCGCTCACGCTGGCGGCCAGCTGGCCGTCGCGATAGACGTCGTAGCCGGCCACGGCGACGTTGTCGGTCGACGGGGACCAGGAGAGTGCGACGGAGTTCTCGCCGGGAACCGATGAGAGACCGCCGGGGACGCTCGGCGCCTGGTTGTCGACCGTCTCGTCGACCACCTTGATCGTCGCGAACACGTTGTTCTGACCCGGAGCCTGGAAGCACTCAGACTCGAAGCGGTCCACACCGCTCAGCGTGCCGTCAGGCAGGCGCGGGGTAAGGTCGAGGACGAGGTCGCCAATCGTGATGACGTGGTCGCCGATGTCGTCGAGCGTCAGCGACGGCGTCTCACCGGTGGCGGTCGTCGTGAAACCACCGGACGCCGGGAGCGTCGTCTTCGTGATCGTCGTGGGGACGCTCAGGTTCAGACCCGAGCCGTTCGGCTTCGTGAGGCGGGCGGCGGCGTTGGCCGTGCCCTCGATCGAGACGGCTTCGAGGGCACGGAGGCCGAAGGAAGCCTGCGCCGAGACGTCGGCGGAGGCCTGGATCGCAAACGCGCCGGTGGGCTCACCGACCGGCGATGTGGCAGGAACGTCGCTGGTGATCTTCAGCGCCAACGGCTGGGGCGCCATCAACGGGAAGTTGCACGTGTAGTTCAGATTGAGCGAGATCGGAGCGGCTTGCGCGGCCGGGGTCGAGACGACCAGGGCGGCGGGCAGCAGCGCAGACGCCAGCGCGGTACGCCGGCCGATTCGCGCTCCGCGGAGGATGCGAGACAGGGACACTGGGACTTTCGGACTGTTGGGACAGGGTCTACGAGCCGGACATGCCCGCAGAACGCGCGACGCCCCCGCCACCAGATGGCGACGGGGGCGTCTTGCGAAGAGCTAGAAGCCTAGCTCATATGCGTAGAAAGTTCTACGGCTTCGGGATCAGGTTCAGGTTGATCGTGTTGCCACCACCAGCGGTCAGCGGCGAGACGAGGCCGTTGAGGGCGCCGCAGCCGTTGAGGTCGCTGATCGAGTAGGTGCCGGCGATCGGGCCGCCCGAGATCGGGAGGAACTCGCTCTGCGTCGACTGCAGGTTGATGTTCGACAGGCTCTTCGTCTGGCAGCTGTTGCCACCCGCGAGCGGGATAGCGCCGAACAGCTTGACTTCCTTGACCTTGATACGAACCTTCGAGTTCGTCTTCAGGACACCGTCAACCAGCGAACCGGTGGTCTTGCCCGACGGCACGAAGCCGATCTTGGCCGTGACCGGCAGGAACCCGAGCGCCGTGAGGCGGCCCGAGGTGTCGGCCAGGGTCAGGTCGGCCGAGATCGCGCCGGTAGCGAGCGTCAGCTCAGCGGCGATGCCGCCGTTGAGCGCGAGCGTGCCCTTGGTCAGCGTCCGCAGGTTCGTCGAACCCTTCAGCGTGTAGCCGTACTTGACGATGCCACCGCCGGTAACCGGCTTCGTCGTCAGGGAGACGGTGCCGCCCGACGACTTGTTGCCAGCCGCGTCCTTCGCAACAACCTTGAAGCTGTACGGAGTGTTCGCGGTGAGGCCCGAGATCGTCGCCGTCAGGACGTTCGCGGCAACCGAAGCGGCCGGAGTCGTCGAGGTGCCGACGAACACGTCGTAGCCGGTGACGCCGATGTTGTCGGTCGCGGCGGTCCAGTTCAGCGTTGCCGCCGTCGTGGTCGTCGTACCGGAAACGGTCGGGTTGGTCGGAGCCGTCGTGTCGGGCTTGGTCTTCACCGTGCCAGCGGCCGATGCCGAACCAACTGCGCCGTCATCGTCAGTTGCCTTGACGGTGTAGGTGTAGTTGGTGTTCGGCTGCAGGCCGTTGAACGTCGCCGTACGCGTGGTGCCGTTGGTCTCGGCAACCTTCGTGGAGCCCGAGAACACCTCGTACTTGGTGACCGTGCCGTCGGAATCGGTCGCGGCACCCCAGGTCAGGGTGATCGACGTGTCCGTCGACGTACCGCCCGGCGTGCCGGGGGCGCTCGGCGGGACGTTCGGAACCGGCGTCGGCGTCGGGGTCGGGGTCGGGGTCACGCACTCAGGCGTGGTGTAGTGCGTCTGCTCCATGATCTCGCCCTCGTTGCCAGCGGCATCGAGTGCGGTGATCGAGAAGATGTACTCCGAGTCCGAACCGAGGCCGGAGATCTTCTTGGCGAACGCGCCGGTGTTGGCACCGGCCGGGACCAGGACGCCGCCCGTGGGGGCACCCTCGTAGTCGATCCGGTACTGCGTCACGCCGACGTTGTCGGTCGCGGGGCGCCACTTGATGTTGATCGAGTCGCACTGGAAGTCGGACTCGACGTAGTCGCTCGGCAGCGGAACGGTCGGAGCGCTCGGAGCCTCCGTGTCGGTCGGCGTCGGGGTCGGCGTGCCGGGCGTGGTGTAGTGGGTCTGCTCCATGCCCTCGCCCTCGTTGCCGGCGGCATCGAGTGCGGTGATCGTGAAGATGTACTCCGAGTCCTCACCGAGGCCGGTGATGTTCTTGGCGAACACGCCGGTGTTGGCACCAGCGGGGACCAGGACGCCGCCCGTGGGGGCACCCTCGTAGTCGATCTTGTACTGCGTCACGCCGACGTTGTCGGTCGCGGGGCGCCACTTGATGTTGATCGAGTCCGGCTGGAAATCGGACTCGACGTAGTCGCTGGGCTGCGGGACGACCGGAGCGCTCGGAGCCTCCGTGTCGACGGTCGGCGTCGGAGTCGGCGTCGGAGTCGGCGTCGGCGTCGGCGTGGGGGTCGGCGTCGGCGTCGGAGTGGGCGTCGGCGTCGGCGTCGCCTCTTCGAACAGCTCAAACGTGGCGAGCTGCAGGTTCTGCGTGTCGGGGTCGAGCTTGCAGGGCACGTTGAAGGTGCCCGGGTCGCCGTCGATGTCGGCGTACGGCTTGCGATCGATGTCGGTCGGCGGCGTGTTGAGGCCCTCAACCGGGGTGCCGTCCTCGTAGTGGCCGTAAAGGTTGAGGATCAGCTCGGTGAGCACGATCTTCGCCTCACCGGCCACGTCAAGCGTCAGCGACGGGGTGGTACCCGAAGCGTTCAGAACGAGCGGGTTCGGGATCGGCGGAACGACCGTGTACGGCTCCACGTCGATCGGCACGCGCACGTTGACACCCGTGCCGTCGGGCAGCTCGACGCGAGCACGCGAACCGGTGCCCTTGCCCGGCTTCTGCGCCTCGGTCACACCACCAACGGTGTGCAGACCTTCGACGAGGCTGAGGCCCTGCGCGGTCGTGCCGCCAGCGGAAGCCTTCGCGGTGATCTGGAACGCCTCGGTCGGCTCGCCGACGGGCCAGCGGTCGGGGATGTCAAGCGTGATGTCGAGGCTCAGCGGCTGGGTGCCGATCAGCGGGAACTTGCACTTGTAATCGAGCTTGGCCGTCTGGGCGGCCTGCGCGCCGGACGCAGCGGCGCCCATTGCAGTGGCTGCGAAGACGCTGGCAACGACCAGCTTCTTCGCCTCACGGGACTTGAGAGACACTCGGACTCCTCGGTAGCACCGGCGACAATCGGAACAAAGGGACATCCGCCGGCTGTTGGTGACAGCCACGAGAACGTGGCGAGCCTCACAGTCTGACGTTCTGTGAGGCCGAGCACGACGCCAACACAGCCGCCGCGGATCGCGCTCTCCAGGCGCGCCCGAGAACTCAGGGGATACGCGCGGTCCGCACCATTCCGACCGCGCCGACCGGATCGGCTTCAAACTGGCACGACTGGGCCTTCTCGGGCCAGGACGCTAGCGTCAGGTCAGCCCGGTCGTGCTTTCGGTGAGCAGGAA
>JAEZDB010000024.1 GCA_023429855.1 Actinomycetes bacterium | reverse complement strand
CCCTCACGCTCGCTTGCGCTCACTCCAGTCGGGAACGGCCCGGACGGGGCCTACCCCCGCCCGGACCTTGCCGCTGCTGCGCGACAGGTCCTGCTTGGAAGGCGTCGCCAGTGCAGAAAGGTGCCTGGGGTGCTGCTGCTAGAAGACGCGCGCGGGGTCGGTGTTGAGTCGCCGTCAAATCCGTCGCCGCATTAGGGGCGCCTTAGTTGGCGTATCGCGATACGGAATGCGATAATGCTGGCCTTGCCGCGTCCCCGGCAGCTCTCCAATCGGGGTCGACGGTTCGTTCGCGATGTCCCGCACCCTGGCTCCCTCTGCAGCCGGCGACGCCTCCGTTGCCGTTCATGATCTGCGCGGCCTTGCGCCGTCTGCTGCGCCCGCTCCCGTTCTGCACGACCCGACCGGTCGGCGCGCGCAGCGCATCCGTGCGGCCAGCCGCGCGGTTCTGGGCGTCCTGGTGCTCTGGTTCTTCAGTCTTACGCTGGCCGGCCTCGGGTTGCTCCCGGCGGGCATGATCCCGCTCGGTGGGCTCGTCAGTGCGCCGGCGCCGAAGTCTCTGATCGCCATGACCGGCGGCCCGACCAACGCTGCTGCCGGTCGCCCGGGGAGCTCGAGCCCGATCGGCGTCGCCCTGCGCATCGCTTCGGGCGAGCGCCTCGTGATCGCAGGACCGCCCGCGCCACCGAGCTTCCGCGTCGGCGCCAGCCACCCCGGCAGCGTCGCCACCGATCCGCTCAGCGCTGGCGGGCGGGCCTTGCCTGGTCACACCGCCACCGCTCCGGGTGCCGGTCCGGTCTCACCCGAGGTGGCGGCGGCACCGGCGCCGGTCTCGCCGGTCGCCCCAGAGCCGTCGGCAGCTGGAGGACCGGGAAGCGTCAACGCGCCCACCGCACCCAGCGCCCCGGCGCCGGCAGCGCGGCCCGAGACGGCGGCGACGCCGGGAGCCTCGGCGACGGCGCCCGGCCGAACAGGCGAACAGGGTGCCAGCAGCAACGCCGGTGGCAGCAACAACGCCCCAGCCAGCAGTAACGCCGGCGGCACCAGGAACGCGCCTGCCAGCAGCAACGCCGGCGGCAACGGGGCTGCCAGCAGCAACGCTGGCGGCAACGGCAACGCCCCCGCCAGCAGCAACGCCGGCGGCAGCGAGAACGCGGTCGCCAACAGCGGCGGCGGAGCCAGCGCCAACAGCAGCGCTGGTGGCAACAACGGCAGCGGCAACGCTCCGGCGAGCAGCAACGCTGGCGGTAGCCAGAGCGCTGCAGCTGGCGGCAATGCTGGTGGCAACGGGAACGGCGCCGCCAAGAGCAGCCAGGGCGGCAAGAAGGCCGAGGCCGAGGCCGCCGCGGCGCACGGCCCGCGTGGCTAGTCAGCCCGCTCGGGGTCGGGCGCGAGTCCCAGCCTGGATGCGGACCCCGCCAGCCGGCCACTGGCGGTTTCTCGCGGTCTTGCTGGTCGTCATGTCGGCCGCCCTGCTCTTCCAGGGCCTGGCGACCCACACGATCGGCGCAGCCGTCGAGACGCCGCCCGCCGCGAAGGGCGACCGTCCGCTCGATGGCGAGGGCGCTGTCTTCACCGCCGCTGGGGATCGGCTCGTGCCGGCCAGCCGCAGCGCGGGTCGGCGCATCGCCCTGACGTTCGACGACGGTCCCGACCCGCGCTGGACCCCCGCGATCGCCAAAGTTCTGAAGGAGTACGGCGTCAACGCGACCTTCTTCGTGGTCGGCAGCCAGGCGGCACGCCACCCCGAGATCGTCCGGCAGCTCATCCGCGACGGACATCAGATCGGCAACCACACCTTCACGCACACCGCACTGGCGTCGGGGTCGCGCCGACAGCGTCAGGCCCAGCTTGCGTTGACCGAGGCGACGTTCGCCGGGATCACGGGCCGTTACGCCCGCTACGTACGCCCGCCGTATTCAGCCACGCCCGACGCCGTTGGCAATGCCGAGGCCAAGGAGCTCGCGCAGATCATCGGCAACCGCTACTTCCTCGTCCTAGCCGACCTCGACAGCAAGGACTGGCAGCGTCCTGGCGTCGACGAGATCGTCCAGCGCGCGTCGCCGAAGACCGACGACCTCGGCGGCGTGGTGCTGATGCACGATGGCGGCGGCGACCGCGCGCAGACCGTCGCCGCGCTGCGACGGCTGATCCCCGAGCTGCGCGACCGCGGGTTCCGCTTCACGACCGTCTCGCGGATCGCGCGCGTACCCCGCGCGGTTGCGACGCCCGAGGTCTCGACCTTCGAAGCCTGGCGCGGCCAGCTATTCGCCGGCAGCGTCCGCGCGGCCTTCACGATGATCGACGTCTTCGGCCTCCTCATGCTCGGCATCGGCGTGCTCATCGCGGTGCGCGCCGTGTTCCTCGTCGCACTCGCCCGGCACCAGACGAAGATCACGAGACGGGTCGACCGCCGCCGCTACACGCCAAGCGTCGCCGTGATCGTCCCCGCCTACAACGAGAGTGTCGGCATCGAGCGGGCGGTGCGCTCACTCGCCGCAAGCGACTACCCGAACTTCGAGATCGTCGTCGTCGACGACGGCTCCAAGGACGACACCGCAGAGATCGTCGCGGGCCTCGACGTACCCGGCGTGCGGCTGATCCGACAAGACAACGGCGGCAAGGCGTCGGCGCTCACCACCGGCATCGCGAACTCAACGGCCGATGTGCTCGTGATGGTCGACGGCGACACGCTGTTCGAGGCCGACACGATTCGCCTGCTGGTCGAGCCGCTGATCGACCCGCGAGTCGGCGCCGTCTCCGGCAACACGAAAGTCGGCAACCGCAAGACCATGCTCGGCCGCTGGCAGCACATCGAATACGTGATGGGCTTCAACCTCGACCGCCGCATGTACGAGGTCCTGCAGTGCACCCCGACCGTGCCCGGTGCCATCGGGGCGTTCCGACGCAGCGTGCTCGAAGAGGTCGGCGGCGTGCCAGGCGACACGCTCGCCGAAGACACCGACCTCACGCTCGCCATCGGCCGTACCGGCGCTCGCGTCGTGTACGCCGAGAACGCCCGCGCGTGGACCGAAGCCCCGTCGACGATGAGCGCCCTCTGGCGCCAGCGCTACCGATGGTCGTTCGGGACGATGCAGGCCGTCTGGAAGCACAGGGGCGCGGTGCTCTCGCGCGACCCGAAGGACCGCCGCATCGGCCGACGCGCGCTGCCGTACATGTTCACGTTCCAGATCGTGCTGCCCGTGCTCGCGCCGCTTATCGACCTGTACGCGCTCTACGGCATCCTCTTCGCCGACATCACGCGGGTCACACTCTCATGGCTCGCGTTCAACGCCGTGCAGCTGCTCATCGCGGTCTACGGGTTCAAGCTCGACCGCGAGCCGCTGCGTCCGCTCTGGGCGCTGCCGCTCCAGCAGTTCGTCTACCGCCAGCTGATGTACCTCGTGATCATCGAGTCGACGGTGAGCGCCGTGCAGGGACGCCGTTCAGGCTGGAAGCACCTGCCCCGCACCGGTGACGCGGTGATCGCCACCGCGCCGCAGACGTCGCCGTAGCCGCTCGGAGCCCGGCTGAGACCGTGAACGGGCGTCTGCATCGCTTGCGTCGACACGGCCGCTGAGGGAGGGTCGGGCGTTGTGACGCAGCCTCCGACCCAAAGCCATCCCGCGCGGCTGATCATCGCCTGCGACGACCACACCGGGATCGTGGCTGCGGTGACCGGCTTCCTGACGGCCCGCGGCGCCAACATCGTCACGCTCGACCAGTACTCGACCGACGCCTCCGGCGGACGGTTCTTCATGCGGGTGAGCTTTGTCGACGGCGGCGACCCCGACGAGCTCGAGGCCGTCTTCCAGACGCACGTGGCCGAGCGGTTCAACATGTGGTGGCGGCTGCGCCGTGAGAACGCGATGCAGCGCGTCGCGATCATGGTCTCCAAGTACGACCACTGCCTCCTGGACCTCCTCTGGCGATGGCGCCGGGGCGAGCTGCCGATGGACGTCGTCTGCGTCGTCTCCAACCACGAGGACGCGCGGGCCGACGTGGAAGCGCTCGGCCTCGAGTTCATCCACCTGCCGGTAGAGAAGGGCAAGAAGGACGAGGCCGAAGCCAAGCTCGTGGAGCTCATCGGCACCCGCGTCGACCTCGTGATCCTCGCGCGCTACATGCAGATCCTGTCGGGCGAGCTGATCGACCACCTCGCGGTCCCGATCATCAACATCCACCATTCGTTCCTGCCTGCCTTCGCCGGCGCCGGGCCCTACGAGCGGGCGCGTGAGCGCGGCGTCAAGCTCATCGGCGCCACCGCCCACTACGTGACCGAGATCCTCGACGACGGCCCGATCATCGAGCAGGACGTGCTGCGCGTCGACCACCGCGCCACCGCCGAAGAGCTCGAGCGCGTGGGACGCGACGTGGAACGCGTTGCGTTGGCCCGCGCGGTGCGCAGCCACCTGCATGACCTCGTGCTCGTCGACGGGACGCGCACGATCGTCTTTCCCGGCTAACACGCGCCCTTGCCGGCTCGGCGGGGGAGGCACGCCGGGCGGTCCGCGGCGTCGCCTGGTTTAGCCCTGGGCGGCGGCGCGCCGGTCGAGCCG
>JAEZDB010000138.1 GCA_023429855.1 Actinomycetes bacterium | reverse complement strand
GTCCGCGGGTGCGGTCTCTGCTTCGGGCGTGTGCTCGGTGCTCATGACCTGCGTCCTCTCAGCCTGAACCGTGCGAGGGCCTACTTGCCCTCGTCGACGATCTCGGCGTCGACGACTTCGTCGACGGCACCGCCGCCGACCGGCGCGCCCTCAGCGTCCGGGCCGCCAGCGGCAGCGCCCTCCGCCGCGGCGGCCTGCGCCTTGGCGTAGAGCGTCTCGCTCACGGCGTGCTGGCGGGTCTGCAGAGCCTCGAGCGCGGCCTTGATGGCGGCCACGTCTTCGCCCTTCGTCGCCTCGCGCACGTCGGCGGCGAGCTTCTCGATGTCTTCCTTGTCGGATGCCTCGAGCTGCTCGTCGAGTTCCTTGAGCTGCTTCTCGGCGGCGTAGGCGGCAGCCTCGGCCTCGTTACGTGCCTCTGCCAGCTCGCGCAGGCGCTTGTCGTCTTCGGCGTGCGCCTCGGCGTCGGCGACCATGTTCTTGATCTCGTCGTCGGAGAGGCCTCCGCCCGACTTGATCTCGATCTTCTGCTCGACGCCGGTGCCCAGGTCCTTGGCCGACACGTTGAGGATGCCGTTGGCGTCGATGTCGAAGGTGACCTCGACCTGCGGCACGCCACGCGGCGCCGGCGGGATGCCCGTGAGCTGGAACTTGCCGAGCGACTTGTTGTAGGAGGCCATCTCGCGCTCGCCCTGGAGCACGTGGATCTCGACCGACGGCTGGTTGTCTTCGGCCGTCGAGAACGTCTCGCTCTTGCGGGTCGGGATCGTCGTGTTGCGCTCGATGAGGCGCGTCATGACGCCGCCCTTGGTCTCGATGCCCAGCGTCAGCGGGGTCACGTCGAGGAGGAGCACATCGGTGACCTCCTTCGAGATGACGCCGGCCTGGATGGCGGCGCCGATCGCCACGACCTCATCCGGGTTCACGCCGCGGTGCGGGTCCTTGCCCGTGAGGGCCTTGACCTTCTCCTGCACAGCCGGCATGCGGGTCATGCCGCCGACGAGCACGATGTGGTCGATGCTTGCGGCGCCCTTGCCCTTGGCGTCGTCCATCGCCTGCTTGACCGGCTTCTCGAGACGGTCGAGCAGGTCGCCGACGAGCTCGCCCAGCTTGGAGCGCGTGAGGCGGATGTCGAGGTGCTTCGGACCGGAGGCGTCGGCCGTGAGGTACGGCAGGTTGATCTGCGATTCCTGCGCGGTCGACAGCTCGATCTTGGCCTTCTCGGCCGCCTCGTAGAGGCGCTGCAGCGCCATCGGGTCCTGGGTGAGGTCGACGCCGTTGTCGCGCTTGAACTCGCCTGCGAGCCAGTCGACGATGGCCTTGTCGAAGTTGTCGCCGCCGAGGTGGTTGTCGCCCGCAGTCGACTTGACCTCGAACACGCCGTCGGCGATCTCGAGGACCGAGACGTCGAAGGTGCCGCCGCCGAGGTCGAACACGAGGATGGTCTGCTCGTCGTCCTTGCCGAGGCCGTACGCCAGCGAGGCGGCGGTCGGCTCGTTGATGATGCGCTTGACGTCGAGGCCGGCGATCTTGCCCGCGTCCTTCGTCGCCTGGCGCTGGTCGTCGTTGAAGTACGCCGGGACGGTGATGACCGCGCCGTCGACCGTCTCGCCGAGGTAGGCCTCAGCGTCGGCCTTGAGCTTGGCGAGGATCATCGCCGAGATCTCCGGCGGGCTGAACTCGCTGCCGCCCGCGTCGATACGCGCGTCGCCGTTCTTGCCCGCGACGACCTTGTACGGGACGATCGACTCCTCCTCGCGCACCTCGGCCTCCTTGCGGCCCATGAAGCGCTTGACGGAGAAGACCGTGTTGGTCGGGTTGGTGACCGCCTGCCGCTTGGCGACGGTGCCGACCAGCCGCTCGCCGCTCTGGGCGAACGCCACGACCGACGGGGTCGTGCGACCGCCCTCGGCGTTCTCGATCACCGTCGGCTCGCCGCCTTCGATGACCGCCATGCACGAGTTGGTCGTGCCCAGATCGATGCCGATCGTCTTACCCATGCGGGGTCCCTTCGCTGGTTGGGCCGGGTGGTGCGCCTCGGCCACAGGAAAATCTAAGTCGCAAGATAGCAGATCTAATACTGCGCTCTGCCACCGATCTGGACGGGTGGAGCGGTGTCACGCGGCCTCAGGCGCCGAGCGTCGGATTACCGACCCCAGAGGGCTGGTGATCGGACGCTCACCGGCGTGAGGGCCGGCAGTTCACAACGTTGCTTGCAATGTGCTTGCGTTTCGCTATCGTCGGCGCATGCCGAAGACGCTCTACTTGCGTAACGTGCCCGACGATGTCGCCGACCGGCTCGACCGGCTCGCCAAGCAGATGGGGATGTCGACGAGTGCGTTCGCCGTGCGCGAGCTCAGTCAGCTCTCGCGCCGGGCCGACAACGCCGCGATCCTGGATTCGCTGCCAAGCGTCCCGATGAGCACCGAGGAGGTCGTCGCCGGAATCCACGCCGACCGCGAAGAGCGGGCGGCGCACCTCGACGCCGTGATCGGTCCTTGGCCGACGGTGTCGGCTGATGGCTGAGTCGCACTTGAACAGCGCACTGGTGGTCGTCGACGCGTCGGCCGTGGTCGGCGCGTTGCGCCACGATGGTCTCGCCAGGAAGCGGCTCAAGGGTCGGTCGCTGTTTGCGCCTCACCTGCTGGATCTTGAGGTGGCGAACGCGCTGCGCCGCGAAGCGCGCGCCGGACGTCTCGCGGGGGAGCAGGGAGCATTGCTCTTGCGCGCCCTTCGGTCGTTGGGCGTGACCCGGTATCCGACGTTTGGGCTGGCCGAGCGAATCTGGGAGCTGCGCGACAATCTCACCGCCTACGACGCGTCGTACGTAGCGGTCGCCGAAGCCTTGGAGTGTTCGCTGCTGACCGCCGACGCCGCGATCGCAGCTGCGCCGGGGCTCCGCTGCCCGGTTGAGTTCGTGAACGTCTGAACGAGGTACTCGTTCGGGTCCCCGCCCGTGTCGACGAACTCGAGGAGCCCTGTCGCGCCGCGGCAGCGCTTGGCGTCAGGGCTGCGCCCTCCCCCGGCGGCGAGCGTCCTCTCGTTGTCGGCTAGAGCAACGAAAGGACGCCTGCCGCGACGGCGTTAGCGGCTGCGGATCGGGCGCGAGAGGTCGGAGCGGTTGCCGGCGCCATCGGCGACCTCGACGCGCAGGTCGAGCCGGACGCTCTTGCCGGCTCGCAGCGCGTCCCGCACGGTGCTGTTCAGCGGCACAACCACCCTGTCGAATCCGGCGTTGCCGACGATCTCGACATCGGCGGTGCCGATCGTGCGGTTCGCGTACTTCACGCGCGCCTCACCGGTCACCGCCTCGTTCGCGTTGACGGTCAGCTGCAGCCCACCGGCCAGCAGACGCGAACGTAGCTGCGTCGACGACGACGACACCGACAGCTTCGGGTCGGCCCCGTCGTCGCTGATGTCGCCGGCGGCGGCCAGCGCGACGAGCGGCTGCTTCGTGCCGACGATGTAGGCGGCGCCGGCAGGCGTCGCGGTGCCGCTGCTGAGGTTCACGCGGAACAGGCCGATCGCGCTGCTGCCCGCGCTCCGGGCGATCGCGGCGTAGCCGACGTTGTTCTCGGCGATGTCGAACGCGATCGGCTCGCCGGTCGTGCCCAGGCCGCCCACGGTCTTGAGCGTGCCGTCGTTCGGCGGGTCCTGCTTGGCCAGCGCATTGCGGGCAGAGTCGAGGACGAATAGCTCGGTCGAATTGCCCATTGGGAACGAGTTCGAGTAGGCCGTCGCCGTGACCTTCGGTGCCGTGCCTGCGCCCGGGTCGCCAGCGGCGTACTTCAAGGCGCCGTCGGGCTGGCCCGGTTCGGTCGTCGGCGTCGTCGGGGCGGGGGTGGTCGGCGTCGTGCCCTCAGGCGTGGTCGGGGCAGGCGGGGTCACCGTCTTGCGGACGAGCTGGCCGGTCGCCGGATCGATCCGCAGGTTCTGTCCTGCGTTCGTCTCGACTCGGATCGCGTCGACGACGGGGTTGAAGTCGAAGCCGGCGCGGTCGCCGGTGAGGGCGGGGTTGATCGGGTCGTTGCCCGCGTAGCGCACGGCGCCGTTGCGGGGGTTGATCACGACCACTCGGCTCTTGCTCGTGAGCGCATAGAGCCGCCAATCGGCGGGGCGAATATCGAGGCCGACGACGCGCTCGTCACCGGCCAGGCCGCGCAGCGGCTTCGACGGCGCCTGCGTGGTGTTGTCGGACTGGAACTCGACGAGGCGGTTGTCGGACGTGACGCCGTAGAACGCGGTCGCGGCCGAGGCGGCGGCGGGAGCCACCGCGAGTGCGGCGACGGGGAAGAGCGATGCGGCGAGGATTCGTCGGCGCGAGTTGGTGGACGTTGACATGGATGACCTCCAGAGCGGAGCACGCGGGGGGGCGTGCTGGGTACGTCCTCTTCAACGCGTCGTCCGCGACTGCGGTGCGGTTGACCGGCGTCGTCCATGGAAAGTGGGCGCAGTTGGCCGCTTGGTAATCCGGGCGTTCGACGGCCCCGCTACCCTGTCGCGCGCAGCAGCCGGTCGACGGCGCCTGAGGAGAGCCCGTCGATCTCCACGACCTTGTCGCGCGAGGTTTGGCCGACGACCACCGCGACCTGCCGCGCGCGCAGGCCGAGCGCCTTGGCGACGACCGCGCACAGTTCGGCGTTGGCGCGACCGTCTTCAGGCGGCGCACCGACCCGCACGAGCAACACGCCGTCGTCGCGCAGACCCTGGACGCCGGGCCGCTTGGCGCGCGGCGTGACGCGCACGTCGCGCCGCACCGGGGCGTCGCTCACGGCGTGATCTTCTGCTTCTTGATCGCTCGAGCGCGGCACGCCTCAAGCTTCTTCGCGCGCGCAGCACGGGCCTTGGCGGTGCGGGCGGCCTTCTTCGGCACCGGGCAGGCACGGCTCAGTCGCCGCATGCCAGCCAGTGCCGACGCGTTGCTGCCTTTGAAGAACCGCTTTAGGTCGGCTTCGACGGCCGCCCGGTCGAGCGGGGCGGGCGGGGCGGGCGGGACGGGGGGTTCAGGAGTGGCGGGCGGAGCAGGCAGCGGCTCGTCGGGTAGACGCGTCAAGACCGGATCACCCTGCCCGGGAAAGTCCGGGCGGATCCGCACCCACGACGCGATCGACGGCACGCCCAGGTCGTTGAGCAGGAAGAGCATGTAGTCGCCGGGCGGCGCGGCGGCCGAGGTCGACGGCCCACCGACCCTGTACAGGCCGCCGCCCGACGCCGTGATCGGAAGCTCAAGCACCCGCTGGTTCATGTCGATCGCGTGGGTCACCGAGCCCGGGGCCACGAGGGTCGCCCGGGTGATCGGCCGATCTGCGGACGCGCGGATCTCCATCGACTCGCCGTAGCCGGCGGCCGCGGGGGCCGCCTCGATCTGCGGCCGCGGACCCCTGAACAGGTACGGCGGCCGGTAGAGCTCGAAGAGCGAGTCGAAGTTGTCGGACCGGTTGTCGTCGAGCAGGCTCGCGACGTAGTCGTCGCCGGCGCTCAGCACGCGCCCGTCGGCAAGGAGCAATGCGATCGAGTGGTAGCCGCGCGGCACCTGCTGGGCCGGTCCGAGCGTCCAGTTGCCCGTCGCGGGGTCCCACAGCTCGATGTTCTTCTGCGGCAGGTTCGCGGGCGGCGTTCCGGAGAAGCGCAGATCGACCGGACCGCCGCCGACCGTGACTGCCGAGCCATCGGGCAGCAGTACCGCGGTCGCATTCCGCCGCGCGACGTTGAGCGCCGGCTGCGGTCGCCACGTCTTCTCCTGCTCGGGCTTGATCGCGTAGACGTTCTTGCTCAGCGTCGGCGGCAGGAACGCCGCGAACGGCCCCTCGGCCGGGATGAGGCCGCCAGCCTGGATCAGCTCGGTGGTCCCGTTCTGATCGCCGGGGCGCGGGAACGCCGTCGGGTAGGAGCCGTTGAGCGCAAGCTGCTGCGTATTGCGGGTGACCCAGCGGCCGGTCGTCGGCTCGAACAGGCTCATCGGCCCGGCGCCCCAGCTCGACGACGCGAGGCGGCCGCTGGGCAGCACCATCGCGTGCGGGTACATGCCGTTGTCGCGTGCCGGGCTAGCGACCTCGTTCGTGGCGATGCCGGACACCGGGGCGCCAGGCGTCAGGCCGGCCACGGCCGTCGATGCGTTCGGGTAGAGCTCAAACGACGCGACGCTCTTGCCGGCCTCGTCCTGCCCGCCGAGAATGGCCACGCGGCCGTCGGGCATACGCGTCAGCGTGGGGTACCAGCGATTCCTGACCATGTCGGGTTCGCGGACCCAGGACTCCGTCGTCGGGTCGAACAGGAACAGGATCTTCAGGCCGTAGCCCGGGCTGGCGGCCTCGAGGTTGCCGCCCGCGATCAGGACCCGCCCGTCGGCGAGCTGCACCTGGCCGGCGCAGAACAGCGGCGCGGGGCGTGGGATCGCCGACGAGGGGCGGTTCAGCGGGTCGTCGAGCGGGATCGGCGGAGGGTCGACCTCCTTAAACGCGGCCGCGCTGGTGCCGAGCACGGGGTTCCAGATCGTCGCCTGGCCGTCGTTCTGCGGCGTTTGGCCGGTGTTGCCGGTCGAGCCGGGGCCGACGGCGTGCCCGCTGCCCATCGAGAACAGCAGCACGCGGCCGCCGGTGAGCAGGACGGCGTGGATCGCGTAGTCGGGGGCGGGGAAGGGTGTGGGGTTCCAGCTGCCGACGACCGAGGGCGGGTCGCTCGCTGCGGCGCGGCGGGCGCGGGCCTCCTTGCCGGAGCCCTTCGTCGACGCCTTGCCGAGGAGGCGCGCGCGGATCGCGCGCTTGCGCGCCGCCGGGAGCCGGTCGAACTGCTTGACCGCGCTGGCGATGTCGGCGTGTTCGGCGGCGTGCGCGGCGGCAGGGTCCTTCGCGCGGTTGGCCTGCGCGGCGCTCGAGGTTTGCTGCCCCGTGCCCTTGCTGACGCGCGTCGGCTCGGTGCCGTGCGCGCTCGCCCCCGCGACGGGGATCGCGACCGTCAGGAGTCCGCCCACGAGCAGCGCGCGCAGGGGCGTGCGGATGATCGCGGAGTGGACGGTCATGGCCGGATAATCGCAGGAGGAAGGGGTGCCGATGACCGCGCCACGCCGGTGTTGGCGGGGCAGCGGTCTCCCAGTCCATCGACCGGCACGGGCGAAATCCTCAGCGCGTCGCGCCCATTCGACGCCCGTTCATACCGGACGTCCCGTTACCCCGTCCACGGCAGGAACCACGGCCACCACCACGGCCGCGGCTGCTTGACGACGACCGGGGGTGTCGGCGTGGGTGTCGGCGTTGCCGTTGGTGTCGGCGTGGGCGTGGGCGTGGGTGTCGGCGTCGGCGTGGGTGTCGGTGTCGGCGTCGGCGTCGGCGTGGGTGTCGGCGTCGGGTCGACGGGGCCGGGCTCGCCACCCCACGAGGGGCCGGTCGTCGCCGTATGGCCGGGAGCACCGGCCGGCAGCACCTGGATGAACTTCGCCACCGATGGCACGCCCTGGTCTGAAAGCGCGAACAGCATGTAGTCGCCGGGCGGTGCCGCGGCAGCGGTCGGCGGCGCGAGCACGGTGACCGTGCTGCCGGAGCGGTCGACGATCTCGAGGTCGAGGTGCCGCTGGTTCATGTCGAGCGCGTGGGTGTTGGACCCGGGCGCGACGACGGTGACCCGGCTGATCGCCGACGCGTCGCCTGCTACCTCTACGGAGAACGTCGACGCATAGCGCGCACGCTGCGGCACGCCCGTGACGACCGGTCGCGGACCCTTGAACAGGTACGGCGGCGAGTACAGCTCGATCGTCGTGTCGTAGCTGTCGGCGAGGTTGTCGTCGAACACCGTCGACTGCAGGTCGTCGCCGGTCGAGAGCACGCGGCCGTCGGGCAGCAGCATCGCGATCGAGTGGTAGCCGCGCGGCCGCTTCTGGGCCGGGCCGAGGCGCCACTGCCGCGTTGCCGGGTCCCACAGCTCGGGCTGGCGGCGCGTCGGCCACGCCGCCATCGGATCGACCACGCGCAGCTCCTTCTGGCCGCCACCGACCGCGACGACCGAGCCGTCGGGCAGCAGCACCGCGGGCGCGTTGCGGCGGGAGAGCTTCAGGCCGGGCTGGTCGGTCCAGCGAGGGTCGATCCCCGGACGGATGCTCGACACGAGCGGCTGCAGATGGCCCTTGGTCGAGAGCCCGCCGAGGGCAAAGATGCGCTCCGGGCCGGCGGTGGTCGACGGCTCCGGGAACGAGCTGGCGTAGCCGTTGGGGCCCTGCCGGAAACCGATCGTGTTGGTCCAAGACCAGGTCGACGGGTCGAGGATGCCCTGGTCGGCCTGCGTCGGGCCGAGGATGTTGAGCTTGCCGTTGCGCGTGACGTAGCTGTGCGGGTAGAAGCTCGTGAGCGGGCGCGAGGTCTTGATCTGCGCCCTCGTCGACGTCGAGGGAAGCGCATCCGTGTCGATACCGGGGATCGACTGGCCGGCAGCCGGGTACAGCTCAACCTCGGGGCGGTTGACGCCCTTCTCGTCGCGGCCGGCGAGGATCACGACCTGGCCGCTGGGCAGGCGCGTGAGCGTCGGGTACCAGCGTGCGACGCCGAGGTCTTGTTGGCGGACCCAGGACTCGGTCCACGGGTCGAACAGGAAGAGCAGCTTGAGGCCGAAGCCGCCAGCGGCTGCCTCGAGGTTGCCGCCCGCGATCAGCACACGGCCGTCGGCGAGCTGCACGTGGCCCGAGCAGTAGACCGGCGCGGGACGCAGCTTGTTGTAGCCGCGACGCTTCTGCGGGTCGTCGAGCGAGATCGGCGGCGGATCGATCTGCTTGAACGACGAGGGCCCCGTGCCGAGCGACGGGTCCCAGAGCGCGGCGGCGCCGTCGTTGTTGACGTCCTGCCCCACATTGGAGCCGGTCAGGCCCGCGGCGTGGGCGTGGCCCATGCTCATGAGCAGCACGCGGCCCGTCGGCAGGAGCATGCCGTGGATGCCGTAGGTCGGGGCCTTGAACGGCGTGCCCCACTCGCCGTATTGGCTGGCCGGACCAACCGACTGGTCGGCGAGGCGCGTCGCCTTCTGGCCCGAACCTTGGCCGAGCGCCTTGCGGCGCAGCTTCTGGCGCTCGGCGGCCGGCATCCGCTGGATCTTGTGGATGAGCGAGTCGATCGCGGCGTGCTCAGCAGCGTGCTGCTTCGTCGGCGCGGCCGCCGCGAACGGGTCCTTTGCGGTGGAGGACGCATGGCTGGAGCCGTGGGCGTGGGCGCCCGACGGCAGCAGCGCGAGCGCAGCAAGGACGGAGACGGCAGTGGTGGAGGTGCGGACCGGGAGCGGTCGGGTGGGGGAGCCCGACGCGATGTCCCGGTCGCGGCGCGTACCCGTAGGCGCCGGCTTCAGACTGGACACGCGCCAAGCGAATCACACCGGAGCGCATAAGGCCAGCCGGATTTTCGCGGAATCGCCTTTACCCACCGGTTTGCGGTGCGCCCGTGTCCACTGTTGCCCAGGGGCTCAACAGGGGGACACGCCTTGCGGGTCATTCGCGGGACGGCCCGAGGGGCTGGCGCGTAGGCGCTTGGTCACGGCCCGTGGGTCCTGCGCCTGCCCGGCTCAGTCGACGGCGACACGCGGGCAGACCGGCCGCAGCGCGCACGCGTCGCAGTGCGGTCGCTGCGCCGCGCAGGTGCGTCGGCCGTGGCGCAGCAGGTTCACGTGGAACTCCCACGCCGCGCCTTTGGGCGTGAAGTCGAGCATTGCGTCGTGCAGCTCCTCCAGGGGCGCGCCGGGGCGGAAGAGCCCGAGGCGCGTGCCGACCCGCGAGACGTGCGTGTCGACGGGGATGTCGTCCATCCCGAACGAGAACAGCAGGACGCAGGCGGCCGTCTTGCGCCCCACACCGGGGAGCGCGCAGAGCTCGTCCTGGGCCTCCCGCAGCGGCAGGTCCTTGAGGTGGTCGAGCGAGAGCGGCTCGCCGATCGCTTCGAGGATCGCCTGGATCCGCGCCGACTTGACCTTCGAGATCCCCCCGCGCCGAATCGCCTCTTCGACGAGGGCGTTCGGCGCGTCGCGCACGTCTTCCCACGAGACCTCGGTAAGGGTGGGATCGGTGGCGTGCGCAGCGGAGTCTCCTGGGATCGCTGCGCGGGGGCGGGCGAAGCGCTCGACGAGCCCGAGGTAGGCGATGTCGCGATTGCGGTCGTTCGTCGACTGCGACAGGACCGTGAGAATCAACTCGCCGATCGGGTCGCCATGCGGCCGCTCGACCGGGACGCCGTAGACGCCCTGCAGCCGCTCACGGAGCCGGGCGACGCGGTCGGCGCGAGGGCGCCGCCAGTCGGCCTTGCGCACGGTCGCCTTGCCGCGCACCTGCGGGCCGGTGCGCCGCTCGGGCTTCGTCTTCGGCTCGGGCCTGCGTGGCACCTAGACCGCGCCCCACTGCTGCACGACGGCGGCGGCGGTCGCCATGGCGTCGGGCAACGCGACGTTGAGCGAGGGCGCGTAGCCGCCCGACGACGCGAGGTGGGCGAGCAGGACGCCGGTAACCGCGTCGCCAGCGCCGGCGGCGTTGCGGACCACCACCGGGATGCCGGGGACCTCGCGGGCGACGCCGCCTTCGCCGCGCAGGATCGCGCCGTGCTCGCCGTTCGTGATCACGACGTTCTTGGCGACGTCGGCCCGCAGCGCCTCCGCGGCGGCGACCGGGTCGGCGATCCCGGTGAGGAACTCGGCCTCAGACGCGTTCATCTTCGCCAGGAACGCGCCCTCGAGCAGGGCAAGGGCCTCGCGGCGCAGCAGATCGAAGTCGTCCCAGCGGTGCAGGCGCAGGTTCGCGTCGATGACGAGCTTCTTGCCTTCGGCCAGCGTCTGCGCGCGAGCCCCCATGGTGAGGCGCCGCTCCGTCTCACCGAGCAGCGTGTTCGTGGAGAGCAGCACGATGCCGGCCTTGTCGATCGCGGGCTTGATGCGGTCGGCGGCCGGGACGAGTCCCAGGCCCGTCGTCGAACCGTAGATCGCGTAGCTTGGCTCGCCGGCGTCGTCGACGGTGACCAGCGCAAGGGGCGTCCGGTCGGCCGGGTCGAGGACGAGGTCGGTCGTGTCGACGCCCGCGGCCGCAAGGCGGTCGGCGAGCCAGCGTCCCCAGGCGTCGTCGCCGACGCCGCCGCAGATCGCGACCTCGGCGCCGCGCCGCGCCGCTTGGACGGCCACGTTGGCGAGGGCGCCGCCGAAGTGCGGCACGAACGCATCGACGTCGGCGGGGCCGGTCGCCGGCCGCTCGCAGACCAGGTCGACGAGAGCCTCTCCAAGACAGACGATGCGCATCTCGCCGGATCGTACGGACCCGGCCCAAGCCCGGCGGACGGGGCGTGAGGCTGCGCACGTTGGCGCGTCGCTGGGGGCGGAGTTGCCGCGTTGGCGCGGCTGCCCCACTACAACGTTCTACGACCCGTCCTCGACTCCCCGAGAGGTCTCCCCCCATGCCCGCCCGCCAGACGAGCACCCGCTGGCGCAGGCTCCTGCGCCCCCTCCTTGCGCTGGCCGCTGCCGGAATCGCCTCGGCGACCGCTCCGGCGCCGGCGCTCGCCGACGGCCCGCAGATCGACGGCCGCGAGCGCAACGTCGTCCACCGCATCAACCAGGTGCGCATTGACCACGGCCTCCGACCGCTCGACCTGACGCCCGGCCTTAGCCGCGCGGCCGACCGCCACTCGCGCTGGCAGGCCCGCTCGCGCACGCTCAGCCACCGGTTGCCCGGCGAACGCGACCTCACGGCGCGGCTGCGCAAACCCGCCGGCGGTGCACCGGTGGGCGAAGTGATCTTCTGGTCGACCGGCGGCTCGCGCTCTGCGCAGCTCGTGCGCGCATGGATGGATTCGCCCGGCCACCGCGCGACGCTGCTCTCGTCGTCGTTCTCGCGTGCGGGCATCGGCATCCGCGCGGGGCGCGGCGGCCTCTACGCGACGATCGACGTCGCGGGCTGACGCGCCAGCGCCGACCTGGCGACTTGGCCCTTAGCGCTGACTTGGCGCGTGGCGGCGACTTGGCGGTTGGCGGCGACTTGGATGCGCACCGCCCTCGGTGCGACTGGCCCGCTGGCACCGCGTCTGTGCAGTCCGGCCGCCGCCAACCAGCGAAACCGCCGCCTGGGCAGTCCCAGCTCCGCCGCGCCGCTCGCGCTCCAGGCCGCCCGAACGCGACCTTCCGGCCGCTTCTCGCCTGCGTGCGCTCGCGCACGTAGCGCGCACGCGGACGCCGCCAGGGGCGCGGACGCCCCACCGTGCCCCTACCATGGGACCGATGTCGCGGCCGACCCGACTGACGCTGCCCAAGGGCTGGCGCGACCTCGTCGTGCAGTTCGTCGTGCTCGCGATCGCGTTGTTCATCTACCAGCTGGGCCGCGGCCTGGCCGATGGCTCTGGCAACGCGCTCAAGTTCACCGCGATCAGCAACGCGAAGGACCTCGTCTACGTGGAGCGGCAGCTCGGGCTGTACGTCGAGCCGGCGATTCAGCGCTGGGCGCTCTCCGTGCCGTACCTCGACGACATCCTCTCGTGGCTCTACCTCAACGTGCAGACCACGGTCACGCTCGGCGGGATGCTGTGGATCTACCTCTTCCACAACCAGCGCTACTACTTCGTGCGGAATATGTTCTTCGCGTCGTTCGTGCTCGCGTGCCTGCTCTACCTCGCGGTCCCGACGGCGCCGCCGCGGTTGATGCCCGCCGAATACGGCTTCCATGATTCGGTCGAGAGCTTCTCCGGCGCACGCAAGTTCATCTGGGAGGCGTTCGCCAATCCGTACGCCGCGGTGCCCTCGATGCACTGCGGTTTTGCGCTCATGATCGGCCTCTCGATCGCGTCGCTCGTGCGCTCCCGAGGGGTACGTGCCTTCTGGCTGGCCTATCCGGCTGCCATCCTGTTGGTCGTCGTCGCTACCGGCAACCACTTCTGGCTCGACGCCGTGGCTGGCGCCGCGGTCGCCGCAGTGGGTGCCGCCGTCGCCACCGGACTTGCTCGTCTGCGCCCCGAAGCGTGGGCCTGGGCAACCGAACAACCTTCGAGAGTCTCTCCTTGACCAGCACCCCGCCAAGCGCCCCGCAGCGCCCCCGCATCATCAGCGCCGAGCGCAGCGACGCCGTCCGCAACCGGCTGATCGAGTCGCGGCTCACGCCGAACGCGATCTCGCTGACCGGCCTCGTGCTGTGTCTGATCGCGGCCGGCCTGGTCTACGCCGACCTGCTCTTCCTGGGCGGCGTCGCGTTCGTGATCGGCTCCGTCTGCGACATGCTCGACGGCAAGTACTCGCGGATGTCGGGCAAGGCGTCGCCGTTCGGGGCGTTCCTCGACTCGACCCTCGACCGCATCGAGGAGGGCGTCATGCTTACCGTGATCGCGGCGAGCTTCGCCGCCGACGGCAACCAGCTCGCGACGGCCGTCACCGGCGTGGCGATCGTCTCGTCGCTGATGGTCTCCTACACACGCGCCCGCGCCGAAGCGCTCGGCGTCGAGTGCAAGGTCGGCTTCGGCAACCGCGCCGGCCGCGTGATCATCTTGTCTGCCGGTCTGATCCTCGCCGACCTCGGCGTGCTGGAGCCCGCGGTCTACGTCCTTGCCATCCTGAGCACGGTCACCGTGCTTCAGCGCATCCTTCACGTTCGCAAGGCGCTGCTCGCGCCGCCCCTGCCGCAGCCAGTGCCCGCTGAGCCCCAGGCTTGATCCCCATCTCTTTCCTTTCCCAGGAGCACCACCACCACATGACTGACCGTCAACAGGAGAAGGTCCGCGTCGCGATCATCGGCGTGGGTAACTGCGCCAACTCGTTCGTGCAGGGCGTCTACCACTACGCCGGCGCCGGCGACAACGAAGACATCCCGGGCCTGATGCACACGACGCTTGGCGGCTACCACGTCAAGGACATCGAGTTCACGGCCGCCTTCGACGTCAACGCGACGAAGGTCGGCAAGGACCTCGGCGAGGCCATCTGGGCCGACCCGAACAACACGATCAAGTTCACCGACGTCCCGACGGACACCGGCGTCAAGGTCTACCGCGGCATGACGCACGACGGCATCGGGAAGTACCCGGCGACCAAGATCTCCAAGGCGCCCGGCCCCACCGATGACATCGTCCAGATCCTCAAGGACACGAAGACCGACGTCGTCGTCTCCTACCTGCCGGTCGGTTCCGAGCAGGCCACGAAGTGGTACGTCGAGCAGGTCCTCGAGGCCGGCTGCGCCTTCGTGAACTGCATCCCGGTGTTCATCGCCTCCGAGGACTACTGGAACGACCGCTTCATCGCGAAGGGCCTGCCGATCATCGGCGACGACATCAAGTCGCAGGTCGGCGCGACCATCGTGCACCGCACCCTGGCCCGCCTGTTCCACGAGCGCGGCGTGCACCTCGAGCGCACCTCGCAGCTCAACGTGGGCGGCAACATGGACTTCTTCAACATGCTCGAGCGCGAGCGCCTCGAGTCGAAGAAGATCTCCAAGACGCAGGCCGTCACGTCGATCATGGGCCGCGACCTGCCCGCCGACGACGTGTACATCGGCCCCTCGGACTACGTGCCGTGGCTGACCGACCGCAAGTGGGCCCACATCCGCCTCGAGGGCAAGTCGTTCGGCGACGTGCCCCTGGTCTGCGAGACGAAGCTCGAGGTCTGGGACTCGCCGAACTCGGCCGGCGTGATCATCGACGCCGTGCGCTGCTGCAAGCTCGCGCTGAACCACGGCCTCGCCGGTCAGATCGACGGTCCTTCGAGCTACTTCATGAAGTCGCCGAAGAACCAGCAGCCCGACGAGATCTGCCGTCAGAACACGGAAGAGTTCATCGAGACGCACGCCTACAAGGGCCGCGACGTCGCCGCCGTCTAGCGGTCTGCGTCTACCGGGGGCCTAGCTCCCGGCCCACGCTTCGACGGCCCGTCGCGCGATGCGCGGCGGGCCGTTGTGCGTTCTCGGTACTGGACGCGTCGCAGCACGGCTAGGCCAATCCACGCCATCGGGCCAAGCCAGGATCGCAATCCCTGTGGTATTCAAGTACCTTGGGTATGCAGCCAACGAGATCTTTGGTCCTTTGGCCGGTGTCTCCAAAGCAGACCGAAAGGCTCCCGTGTCCCTCCGTTCCTCTGTGCCCGCCCGGGCATCCGTCCCTGCGCGCCGCCGCGCGGCCGCGCGC
>JAEZDB010000083.1 GCA_023429855.1 Actinomycetes bacterium | reverse complement strand
GCAGCGTCGTCGGCGCGCTCGCCGGCTCCTACGACGCCTCGCAGGGCATCATGCGCTACCTCGTGCTCACCGGCGTGCCGCGTTGGGCCCTCGTGCTCGTGCGCATTCCGGCGCTCGTGGCCGCGATCTTCCTCATCGCGGTGCCTGCGCTGCTGATCGGCGCAGTCGCTGGCGCGGGCGGGCCCGACTCGGCCGACGATCTGGCTCGCGGCCTGGCCGGCGGCGTGCTTTCCGGCGTGATCTGGAGCATCGTGGCGCTCGTGATCGGCACGCTCATGCGCGCCAACGGGCCGGCCATCGCGATCTCGATCGTTCTCTACTTCGTCGGCGGCGCCATCACGGCGGCGATCCACGAGTGGGTCTCAGAGGCCATCGCCGACCTGCTGCTGCCCAACGCCGCCGGCGTGTTCGTCGCCCTCGGCCGCCCGAGCGAGGAGCTGCAGCAGATGACCAACATGGGCTTCGCGACCGCGACGGTCATCGTCGCGGTGTGGCTGATCGGGCTCTCGGCACTGGCCGTCGCGCGCGTCGAGCGCGACGAGTACTAGCGCCGCCGCCAATCCCGCAGCGCGCGACCCGCTGACGCGGGCGCGGCGGCGGGATCGCGTTTGAAACTCCCCACGCCCGCCGCTTCAAACGCGATCCCAAACGGACCGTGAGGTGACGGCGACCCCGAGGCGCCTCAGGGACCGTCCAGGGGCTCCCCCGATAGGCACGGCGGGGCTCACGCGGGAAGGTGCGTGCCATGGAGTCCACGCCCTGCTCTGAGAACGGCGACCCCAACCCGGCACCGGCCACCGGCGGCGTCGGGATCGTCACGCTGGCGGAGACCGCTGGCGGCGTCGCCACCGCGCGGCGCGCTCGTCGGCGCGTGAACCCGGCGACGCTCACGCGGATCACCGAGGCCGCAGCGACCGCCGCGGTCGAAGCCTTCTACCGCCCAGCACCGCAAGCCAAGCGCTAGGCCTGCCGCGGCGGCCGCCATCGCGGCGGGGGAGCGGCTCGGTGTTCCACTGCTGACGTTCGACGGACGGCTCGCTCGCGCGGCAGCTGGGCGGGTCGAGGTGGTCGACCTCAGCGCGTAGCGGCGTTGCCGGCGGGGATCTCGCCGGGAATGTCGGCGATCGGTCCTGCCTCGACGGCACCAGCGTCACCGTTGGCTGTGAGCGTGGCACCGGCGTCGCTGCCGGCCGTGAGCCGGGCGGCCGCTTCGGCCTCCGCCTTGGCGGCGCGCCGCTTGGCGGCCTCCTTCTGCGGCTTCTTGATCTTCACGTACTCGGCCGCGTAGTAGGAGCCGATCACGAATCCGGCGGCGATGAACTGGGCGATCATCGTCTCCCACGAGGGGAAGATCCCGAACCACGTGCCTGCCCAGTAGGGGATGTCGACGCTGATCGGGTGGATCGGCAGCCAGCCGACGCCCTGCAAGGTACGGGCCGTCTGGCCGACCATGATCGTGAGGATCACGCCGAGCATGATCCCGGTGACCCACAGCATCCGCTTGTAGGGCAGCTTGGTCTGCAGCTTGAAGGTGATGATCGCGACGAGGCCGACGAACAGCAGGCCGAGGCCGACGCCCTTGAGCACCGTCGCGGTGCCGGCAGAGAGCTGCAGCGACTGGACGAAGAGGACGGTCTCAAAGCCCTCGCGGTACACGCTCGTGAGGCCGAGCAGCCCGAAGCCGAACACCTGCGCCGACCAGAAGCCCGTGCGCACGCCGGACTCCTCGTCCTTGATGAGATCGCGCTTCTTCGCGTTGAACCCGGCGATCCACGACGTCCAATAGACCTTGTGGAAGAACCAGTTCATGACGAGCAGCAGGATGCCGATCGCGACGATGCCGACGACGGCCTCGAGCTTCTCGCCGTACTGCGAGAACTGCTCGAGCACGAAGGTCGCGATGGCCCACGTGATGCCGGTCGCGATCAGCCCGAAGAACGCGCCGATGAAGATCGGACGCTTGCGACGCGAGGCGGCGCCGCGCAGCGACGCGGTGATCGCGGCGAGGATCAGCACGGCCTCCAGGCCCTCGCGGAACACGAGCACCGAGGCGTTCGTCACGACGGTCGCCTCCGAGGCGCCGTCGCCGAGGGTGGCCTGCGCGTCGTCGAGCGCCTTGTCGAGCACGACCCGCGTCTCCTTGACCTTCGCCACCGGTGCCTTCTGCGCGATGAGGTTGGCCAGGCCAGCGGTGTCTTGGGCGCCGAACCAGATCAGGCCCTCGATGTCGGCAGCCAGGCGCGGGTCGAACGGGTTCAGGCGCAGCTCGGGACCGAACTCGAAGAACGCGTAGGCCTCCAATCGCGCCTGCTCGGCGGCGCCGTACTGCCCGGCGGCGACGGCCGTCTCCACGCGGTCGAGCGTGAGGTCGATCAGGTCGAACTCCGACTCGTCGCTCGTCTCCTTCCACGGGTCCGGGAATGCGGCGTTCAGCTGCTCGACGGTGCGGTCGGTGAGCGCCTTCACGTCGTCGTACTCGGTCACCGCGCCGCCCTCGCGGGCGCTCGTGATGATCGCGTCGAGCTTGGCGAGTCCGGCTTTGGCGGCGAGCGTGGCGCGCTCGTCGTGTTTGCGCATCGGGTCGTAAAGGTCGGCGTAGGCGGCCAGGGCGCCGTCCATGAAGGCCCGCGCCTCCTGGATCTCAAACGCGGCGGTGACCTTCGTGCCCTTCGTGCCGCTGCGCCACTCGATCGGGACCAGGCCGACGAAGCGCGTGAGCTGGTTCGCGCGCCGCGCCTGCTCCTCCGGCGTGAACGGGGCGGCGGTGAAGCCCTCGAGCCCCTCGTCGATCGCCTTGCGCGCGGCACCGACGGCCGCGGCGTCGCCGGCAACCGCGGCATCCACCAGCCTGGCGAGCTCGGCGCGCAGGGCCTTCGTGGCGGCCGCGCCGCGGGGGGTGGGGTTTGGGGGGGGCGCCCCCCCCCGCGGCTGGGTCCTTTTCTTACTTCGTCCTTCTCCGGCGCGCGGCGCCTCGACGCCGCCCGGTCAGGTTTTCTCCAGGTATTCGGCCTTCTCGTCTTCCAGGAGCC
>JAEZDB010000073.1 GCA_023429855.1 Actinomycetes bacterium | reverse complement strand
GAACAGCAGCCGCAGGGGTCATGACGCGCTGATCCCTGCTTCCTCGCACGCCGCCGCGTACTTGCCGGTGCACAGGTCGGCCGCCTTGAGGAAGCCGTCGGCGATGACGGTGTCCTTGACGTTCTCGCTGGTCACCGCGACGGGGTCGAGGATGATCGAGGGGATGTCGGCGGTGCCGTTGTTCGTCGTGTCGTTGACGAGGCCGGCCGGCGGCTCCTCGCCGCGGACGAGCGCGACCGCGAGCTGCGCGGCCTTCTCCGCCTCGGGCTTGATCGCCTTGTAGACGGTCATGCCCTGTTCGCCGATGAGCACGCGCTGCACGCCTGCCAGCTCGGCGTCCTGACCGGTCGACGGGATCTTCGTCGGATCCATGCCAGCCGACTTCATGGCGGCGATGGCGCCGCCCGCGGTGCCGTCGTTCGCGGCGTAGACGCCGTCGATCTTGTCCTTGCCGAGCGCCGTGATGGCCTGGTCCATCTGGTTCTGGGCCTCGTCCGGCGACCAGTCGGGCGTGTCGTACTCCTTGCCGATCTTCACGCCAGAGCCGTCGATGACCGAATGGGCGCCCTTCTTGAACAGCGCGGCGTTGCCGTCGGTCGGCGAGCCGTTGATCATCACGATCTGCTTGCCCTTGGCCGCGTCGCCGCCGAGCTGCTCGACGAGCGACTCGCCCTGCAGCTTGCCGACGGCCTCGTTGTCGAACGAGATGTAGTAATCCGGCGACGACCCGCCAGCGACGAGGCGGTCGTACGAGATGACGGGAATGTTCGACTGCTCGGCGCGCTTGACGATCGAGCCGGCGGACTTCGCGTCGACCGGGTCGAGCACGATGACCTTGGCACCGTTTGTGATCGCGGCCTCGGCCTGCTGCTGCTGTTTGGAGGCGTCCTGGTCGGCGTTGGAGTAGAGGACTTCGCAGTCGCTGCAGCCAGCCTTGACGGCGGCTTCGAAGAGCGGCTTGTCTTGCGACTCGTAGCGCGTGGTCTTGCTCTCCGGGAGCAGGAGAGCGATCTTGCCGCCCTGCTTGTCGCCCGAGTCCGCCGAGCCGCTGTCGCCCGAGTCGTCGTCGCCACACCCGGCGATCCCGAACGCCGCGATGGCGCCCGCGAGGCCGAGCAGGGCCTTGGGTCCGTAGTTGGTCATGAGGTGCTCCTGAGGTGGTGCGTGGTGCGCCCTCGGGCGCATCGGTTTGGTGTCGAGGTGCGCTGCGGCTCGGGTGAGCCGACGAGGGCGCGGGGTGCGGTGAGCGGAGCCCGCGCGCCGGTCAGGGAAGACGGCGCGGTGAGCAGAGAAGACGGGGTGGTCGTGGCGGCGGGGCGGTGGCAACGGGTCATCGCGCCACCCCCATCCGCGACGAGGAGAGGCGCTCGGTGTCGCCGATCACCAGCGACAGGCCGCCGAGGAGCTCGGCGCGACCGCCGAGCTGGCCGCCGACGAGCTCGACGCTGCCGACGACCGCGGGGAGCGCGAAGCGGCCGAGCGACTCTCGGATGCCTTCGAGCAGGGCAGAGTCCGTGCCGCCGAGGTCGCCGCCGATCACGACACGCTCGGGGCCGAGCACGTTGCAGAGGTCGGCGAGCGAGCGGCCGATCGCGCGGCCGGCGTCGACGAGGACGCGCTTGGCGCCGACGTCGCCGCCCTGGGCGAGTTCGACGAGGTCGCGGGTGGTGAGGTCGGGTCCGTGACGGCGGCGCAGCAGTCGCAGCAAGGTCGAGGCGCCGGCGACCGTCTCGAGGCAGCCGCGGTTGCCGCAGCGGCAGATCTCGCCCTCGGGGTCGTGCAGCACGTGGCCGAGCTCGCCGGCTGATCCGGCGGCGCCGCGATGCAGGCGGCCGCCGAGCAGGATGCCGGCACCGATGCCGGAGGCGACCTTCACGTAGACGAGGTCTTGCACGCCGATGCCCGCGCCGAAGCGGGCCTCGCCGAGCGTGGCGAGGTTGGCGTCGTTGTCGACGATCACGCCGACGTCGGAGCCCAAGCGGCGCCCGATCTCCTGCGCTGGCTGCAGGCCGACCCAGTCCGGGAGGATCACCGAGCTGCCGACGGCGCCGCTGGCGCTGTCGATCGGGCCCGGCAGGCCCATGGCGACGCCGATCAGGTTGTCGACGCTGAGCCCCACGTCGCTGAGGACTTCCCGTGCAAGAGCTGCGGCGGCGTCGAGCGCTTCGCTCGCGGAGCCGTCGACGTCGATCTGCATCTCGCGTTCGCCGAGGATCTCGGCCGAGAGGTCGGCGAGGGCGACGCGCAGGTGGGTGTGGCCGAAATCGATCGCGAGGGCCGTGCCGGCCGAGCGGTCGAGCGAGAGGAGCGCTCCGGGGCGGCCGCCCTGCGAGCCAGCCGAGCTCGTTTCGTCGCGGTCGACGACGAGCCCGTCGGCGATCAGCTCGGTGATCAGGCCCGAGATCGTCGAGCGTGAGAGCCCTGTGGTGCGGGCGAGATCGGCCCGGCTCGCGGCTCCGCTGCTGCGGAGCGCGTCGAGCACCTGCACGCGGTTGCGGCGGCGCGTCGACAGGGGTGCGGTGTCGCCTTTCGGAGCCATGACGGAGATCACTGTGATGCCCATCACTAGGTTTGTCAAGTTCCGAACGAACCAGCATCATGCAAACTAGCCGTTTGTTCGTTTCCGCATCAACTACTAGTATCCGGTTCGTTCAGGCGCTGCGCCGCGTTCGGACCTACGCACAACGCACCGTCTTTCAGAGCCCCTAGCTGTACTGGTCTAACCGGGTGGGCGCGCTGCCGCTGCGCCAGCGCCGTCCGAGGGACGCGTTCGTTCGCCCGCGCGCCCCCGCACACGACGAGGTTCCTTCGCGTCGGCGGACCCTGCGGCGCCAGCGCGCGCGGCGGACAAACTCCCGAGTCGCGGCTCAGTTCTCGATGGCGGAACCGCGCAGTACCCTGTCGCGCATGTCTCGGGACCTGGCCGCCAAGCTTTTCGACGTCAGCGGAAAGGTCGCCGTCGTGACAGGCGGCTCGCGCGGCATCGGACTCGTCATCGCCCGCGGGCTCCTCGAGGCGGGCGCCGAGGTCGTGATCAGCTCGCGCAAAGCCGACGCGGTCAGCGCCGCCGTCGCCGAGCTGTCGTCCTACGGCAACGTCAGCGGCATCCCGGCCGACGTGTCGACGGAACAGGGCGTCGCCGCACTGGCCGCCGCGATCGCCGAGCAGCACCCCAAGGTGCACCTGCTCTTCAACAACGCCGGCGCCACGTGGGGCGCGCCGGTCGACGACTTCCCCACGTCGGGCTTCGAGAAGATCCTCGCCACCAACGTGCAGGGCGTGTTCGCGCTGACGAGCAAGCTGCTGCCCCAGCTCCGGGCCGCCGCGACGGCCGAGGACCCGGCCCGCGTGATCAACATCGGCTCCGTCGACGGACTGCGCGTCCCGATGATGGAGAACTACTCCTACTCGGCCTCCAAGGCCGCCGTCCACATGCTTACGCGACACCTCGCCAAGCGCCTGGCCAGCGAGCACATCACGGTCAACGCGATCGCCCCCGGCCCGTTCGAGTCGAAGATGACGGCCTTCATGCTCGCCAGCCCCGAGGGCCGCGACGCTGTCGCCTCGACCGTCCCGCTCGGCCGCATCGGCAGCGACGACGACATCATCGGCACCAGCCTCTTCCTCAGCAGCCGCGCTGGCGCCTACCTCACCGGCGCGATCGTGCCGCTCGACGGTGGCATCGTGGGTCTGTCGTAGCGCGTTGCGGCGCTGATCGGGCGCCACTGGCAAACGACATACAGGAACCTCGCAGGGCGGGCCCTCCCACCTCCCGGTGGGACTCCGCCCGGCGATGTTGGGAACACGGCGCCTACCCCGGTCACATATGCGGACCGTTCCTGCAAACCTGACCGGGCGGCCCGCGGCGCGGCGCAGCGCTGGCGCGAATCCGCTTGAATCGCCCCAGTGAGCATCTCAGAACAGGAGATGACTGCGGAGGAGATGCAGGCCTTCCTCGGCGTCGTGGCGCCGCGTCTGACGGCCGTCATCGAGCGCATCGTCAAGCGGGCGAAGACCACGCTCCCGGCCTACGCCGACGTGACGGAGGACGACATCCGCGAGGGGCTCGTCCGCGACCTGCAGCTCGGGATCACGGCGCTGACCGAAAACCGCGGACTGTCGGACTCCGACCGCGAAGGCCTCTCGATCATCGGCCATGACCGCGCGAGCCGCGGCATCCCGCTCGAGCAGATGATCCAGGTCTACCGGTTCACCGTCGACGAGATCTTCCAAGAGCTGTGGGCCGCCACCGAGCTGGGCGAGCTCGCCCACGAGCAGACCGTCGCCTTCACGCGCAAGATCTGGAACTACTCCGACCCGATGATCAGCGTCGCGATCCAGGCCTACCGTGCGAAGGAGCTCGAGCAGGCCGTCGCCGACACGCAGGGTCGCACCGCCCTCGTCCACGCCGTCTTGCTGTCGCCGCCGGGCACCGCGAAGATCGACCCGGTCCACGGCGCGCACCTCGACCCGAACGGCTCCTACGTTGCGATCCGCGCCCGCTCCGACCTCGGCAACGTGCGGCAGCTCCTGCTCGACCTGCAGCAGCCTGGAGCGCTCGAAGGCGCGGCCGTCGCGCCCCACGAGGGCGACGTCATCGGCTACGCACTCAAGCGGCCAGCGTTCCCGGCACCCGAGGGCGTGATGATCGGCGTCGGGCCGCCCGGGCCCTTGGCCGCGCTCCCCCACTCCTTTGCCATCGCGACCCGCGTCGTGGAGACGGCGCAGGCCTTCGGCATCGACGGCGTCCGGTCGATCGACCAGCTCGCGCTGCAAGCCGTCGCACGCACCGAAGACGTCCTCGGCGAGCACCTCGTGGTGCGGTTCGTCGACCCGTGCGAGCCGCAGACCCCCGCCGGGGAAGAGCTGCTCGACACCATCCGCGCGGTGCTCCGCCACGACCTCTCGGTCGACCAGGCGGCCGCGGCGATGTGGGTCCACCCCAACACCGTGCGCAACCGCGTGCGGCGCTACGAGCAACTCACCGGGAGCTCGCTCCGCAGCGTCGACGATCTGGTCGCGATGCGGCTGGCGCTGCTCCGAGCCGAGCTGCACTGAGCATCTGCTGCCGGCGCGTCGGCCCTTCGAGCCAACCGGAGCAGCTGGCGGCGAGCGTCATGCGCTCGGCGGTACGGCCAGGCGTCCACCGCAGCGCACGGCGCGACGCGCGCGGCTCGCCCGGCGCCCAATGCGAGTTCCACTCCATGGACTCAGCGCCCCTTCAGTGCGCGGGCCGACGTGACGTCGAACCGGTCGATGATGTCGACGAACGCCGCGGCCACCGGCCGTAGCTGGGCGGTGTCGACCTTGTCGATCGTGTCCATGTCGTCGTACAGGTAGATCGGACCGGAGACGAACGAGGCGGTGGGCACCCCCACCATCGACATGCCTGACGCGTCGGTCGGGATGTTGCCGTCGGTGGTGACGGCGCGCGCGTTGATGATGATGGTGCGACGCAGGTCGTACTTGCGGATCGCTTCGACGATGGCCTGCCTGACCACGTTGCCGCCGTTGCGGAAGAACGCGCGCGGCTCGGTCTGGTTGGTGATCGTGAGCTTGCCGCCGCGGATCACGCCCTGCTTGGCGATGTGCTCGACGGTGGCGTTGGCGACGATGTCGTACGGGCGATCTTCGGCCAGCACGTAATCGCGCAAGAACGCCCCATGCGACTGGTAGCCGGTGAAGTGGCTGTCGAAGGTGACGAACAGCAGACCGCGCTCACGCTCGCTCGCGGGGCGACCGGCGTAGTAGCGGGCGAGAGCGAGGACCTCGGCGGAACCGCTCGCGTCTTCGACGGCGCCCGGGCCGACGGAGTCGTGGTGCGACTGCACCATGATCGTCTCGCGGCTCTTGCCGGGCAGGTAGCCGAGCACGGTGCGGGTGGGCGTCTCGTAGCGGCGTCCTTCGAGCTCGAGCGTCGCCTTGCCGCCGGCCTTCGGCAGCAGCGAGCGCAGGCGGGTGCCCTCGGCGCGGGTGACCCAGAAGCCGGGGAGCACGACCTGCAGCCGCTGGTAGTACTCGTTGCGGTAGCGGTTGGACTCGAAGTAGTCGGTCAGCACGCCGACGAAGCCGACGGCGCCGGCACGCTGCGCGGCACGCAGCACCGACACGTAGTTGGAGATGTACGGGTTGGCTTGCGCGAGCGCACGCGGGTTCTGCAGCAGTGAGAGGTTCGGGTCGTAGAGGAACTCGGAACCAAGCGCCATCGCCATGTTCGGAGCGAGGAACCGCAGGTTGAAGACGACGATCTTCCCGCGCAGGTCCTTGCCGAGCAGGTCGAACACGCCGCCGTCACCGATGTCGACCACCTTCGCGGTGCGGCCGCCCGGACCGGTCGAGAAGCTGCCGGTCCAGTCCTTCTTCGCCTCACCGAGGAACGAGTGCTCGGAGGGGAACGCGTCGATCTGCTGACCGCCGACCGTCACCTTGCTGTGGGTCTCTTCCCACTGGTAGGTCGAGACGTTCTGTTCCCAGATCTTCGGGACGCCCGCCTTCGCCAAGCCCGCCTTCATGAACTCGGCGGCGCGGTCGCCACCCGGGGTGCCGGAGCGGCGCGGTCCGAGCTCGACGAGGGCGCGGACGTCGTCCATGATCGACTCCGTCGAGGGCACACCGGCTGGCACCGGCGCTGCTGCCAGCGCCGCTGGAGCGGTCGCCGACAGCAGCGCCAGGC
>JAEZDB010000052.1 GCA_023429855.1 Actinomycetes bacterium | reverse complement strand
GCGCAGGTCGTCGAGCTCGGCGCGGCTGCACTGCGCGCCGAAGATCGACGACCGGCCCGCGGTACGCGAGATCGGCCGGAGCACGAGCCCGTCGAGGTTGGCCAGCGTGTGGCTGAGCTCGGCCGGGTCGCCGCACCACCACGACGGCACACACGGCAGGTCGAGGTCGTGGCCAAGCAGGTGCTGGGCGATCTGCGGCAGGAACCGCATGAGGCCAGGGTTCTCAAGGGCGCCCGAGCCAAGCGTGTTGACGACGCTCACCACGCCGCGCCGCGTAGCCTCGACCAGGCCGGGGACGCCGAGCTGCGACTCGGGGCGCAGCTCGAGCGGGTCGCAGTAGGTGGCGTCGACGCGCCGCAGGATCACATGGACGGGCTCCAGCGCCCCGGGCGAGCGCATGTCGACGCCGTCGCTGCGGACCACGAGATCCCCCGGTTCGACGAGCGGGTAGCCGAGCCGCGACGAGAGCAGCGCGTGCTCGAAGGCCGTCTCGTTCCACGGGCCGGGCGTGAGGACCACGATGCGCGGGTCGTCGATCCCGCGTGGCGCGACCTCGACCAGGCCCGCGCGGAGCGCGCGGAAGAACGGCTCGAGCCGGTGCACGCCGGCGCCGCGGTAGATGCTCGGGAGCACCCGCGACATCACGGTGCGGTTCTCGAGCGCGTAGCCCGACCCCGACGGCGCCTGGGTGCGGTCGGCGAGGACGACCCAGTCGCCGGCGGCGTCGCGCCCGAGATCGAGCGCGTACGAGAAGAGCTGGTGCTCGCCCGGGATCCGGATGCCGTGGCAGGCCCGCAGAAACCCGTCGTGCTCGAACATCACCGACGCTGGCAGCAGACCCCGACGCAGCAGGTCGCGCGGGCCGTAAAGGTCGGCCAGCACCATGCTGAGCAGCTCGGCTCGCTGCGCGACCGCCGACTCGATCGTGCTCCACTCGCGGCTCGGGACGACGGTCGGGATCGCGTCGAGCCGCCACGGCTGCCAAGGCTCCTGGTCGCTGCCGTACGCGTGGTAGACGGCGCCGTCCTCGTGCAGCAGCCGCTCGGCCTCGACCTGGCGACGCAGCAGCTCCTCGGTGCCCAGCTCCGCGAGCGACGCCGACAGCTCGGCCCAGTGCTCACGCGGGAATCCGCCGGCGCCGACCATCTCGTCGTAGCGGCCGCGCCCAGCGCGGTACGACGCGACCGAGGTCATGGAAAGGGAAGGGTCCACGGGTGTGGGGTGCGGCTCGCTGGGGTCAGACGCGCAGCGCGCGGCGGAGATCGAGGGTGCGAGGGTACTCCCCGATCCGGGGGACCTCGGGCACGTCGATCGCACCTGGCGTGTGGCCGGCGGCCTCAAAGCGGCTGGCCCGACGGGCCTCGGCCTCGGCCGCGTTCACCGGGAACGTGTCGTAGGACCGGCCGCCGGGGTGGACCACGTGGTACGTGCAGCCGCCGAGGGAGCGGCCCGCCCAGCGGTCGGCGAGGTCGAACACGAGCGGACTGTGCACGCCGATCGTGGGGTGCAGCGCCGACCACGGCTGCCAGGCCCGGTAGCGCACACCGCCGACGTACGTGCCCGGGATCGCGGTCGGCTGCAGCGGCACCGGCACGTTGTTGCAGAGGACCACGTGGCGGCCCTCCGTCAAGCCGTCGACGCGCACCTGGAGGCGTTCGACTGACGAGTCGACGTAGCGCGACGTCCCGCCCGACGTCGACTCCTCACCGAGGACGTTCCACGGCTCGATGCCCATCCGCAGCTCGATCCGCACGCCGTGCACGACCGTCTCGCCGAGCTTGGGGAACCGGAAGTCGAGGAACGGGTGCAGCCACTCCTGCTCGAAGCGGATGCCGGCGCGCCGCAGGTCGTCGACCACATCGAAGATGTCCTGCTCGACCCAGAACGGCAGCAGGAACCGGTCGTGGAGCTCGGTGCCCCAGCGGACGAGGTCGCCCTGGTACGGGTCGGTCCAGCAGCGGGCGACGAGCGCCCGCACGAGCAGCGCCTGGACCAGTGCCATACGCGGGTGCGGCGCAGGTTGCGCAGCAGCCGGTCGACCTGCCACGCCGGCGGCGGGCCGAGCTCGGCGAGACGGTCCATCTCGGCGAACGCGATCTCGAGTTCGTAGAGGTTCTCGTGACGGGCCTCGTCGACGCGCGGCGCCTGCGACGTCGGGCCGATGAAGCGGCCGGAGAACAGGTAGCTCAGCGACGGGTGGTGCTGCCAGTACGTGATCAGCGACCGCAGCAGGTCGGGCCGGCGCAGGAACGGCGAGTCGCGCGGGGTGCGGCCGCCGAGCGTGAGGTGGCTGCCGCCGCCGGTGCCCGAGTGCAGGCCGTCGAGCGCGAACTTCTCGGTCGCGAGGCCGATCTGGCGGGCCTCCTCGACGAGCGTCGTCGTCTTGTCGGTCAGCTCGTCCCAGGTTTCGCTCGGGTGGATGTTGACCTCGATCACGCCTGGGTCCGGGGTCACGTCGAACGACTTCAGGACGCCGCCGCCGGGCGGCGCGTAGCCCTCGATGAGCACCGGGTGGCCGACCTTGGCCGCGCAGTGCTCGACGAGCTCGATCAGTTCGACGGCGTGAGCCGGATCCTCGATCGGCGGCAGGAAGACGCAGGGGTTGCCGTCGCGCAGCTCAACGCAAAGGGCGGTGACCGGCCCAGCGCCTTCGACCACCGGCGCGGGCGGGTCGACCGTCTGCAGCTGCGGTTCGCGCAGCGCCTGCGCGGCAGCAAACGACGAGCGGCCCGGCTGCGGGTAGGGGAGGACCCAGGTGAGCGAGTTCAGCGGCAGCCGCAGGCCCATCGGCGAGTCGCCCGGGATCAGGAAGAGCTTGCCGCGGCGCAGGTGCCATGAGCCGGTCGTCCACCGCTCGGCGCCGTCGTCGCGGTGCAGCGGAAGCGCCCAGCCGGTCGGCAGGCCGTCATGGGCGTCGAGCTCGGCGATCAGCGCGGCACGGGCGTGGGCGTCGGCGAGGCGCGTGTCCTCGGGGTCGGGGTCCTCCAGCTCGGGCGGGTAGCCGGCCGGCAGCCGGGCCTCGTCGAGCAGCGCCTGCGCGAGGTCTTCGAAGGCCGGCACGAGCTTGTCGGCTTCGATCCCGAGCCCCTCGGTCAGGGCTTCGGCGAGCGCGAGGGCGTCGGCGCTGGTCGCGGAGCCCGGCTCCGTCGGCGCCGCAAGCAGGGCCGGGTCCTGCCAGAGCTTCTCGCCGTCTGCGCGCCAGTGGATGCCGATCTGCCAACGCGGGATCGGCTCGCCCGGGTACCACTTGCCCTGGCCGTGCCGGATGAGCGCGCCCGTCGCGAACTTGCCAGCCAGGCGACGGCTGTAGTCGACGGCTAGGGCGTGCTTTTCGCCGCCGTCGGCGGCGGTGTTCCACTCGGGGGCCTCCATGTCGGTCGCACTCACGAAGGTCGGCTCGCCGCCCATCGTCAGGCGTGCGTCGCTTGCCCGCAGGCGCATGTCGACGGCGCGGCCGAGCGAGTCGATGCGCTCCCACTGCTCGTCGGTGTAGGGCCTGGTCACGCGCGGCGGTTCGTGCAGGCGCGTGATGATGTTGGCGAAGTCGAAGTCGGTCGCCGGGTGGCTCGAGCCGCCCGTGATCGGGGCCGCCATCGCGGGCTCGGCGGCGCAGGCCAGCGGGATGTGTCCCTCCGTGGTCAGCAGCCCGGAGGTGGCGTCGAGCCCGATCCAGCCGGCTCCTGGCACGTACGCCTCGGCCCACGCGTGCAGGTCGGTGAAGTCCTTCTCCGGGCTCGGGCCGGTGAGCGGTGGGATGTCTTCCTTGAGCTGCACGAGGTAGCCCGACGCGAACCGTGCCGCGACGCCGCACTGCCGCAGCGTGTGGACGAGCAGCCAGGCGCTGTCGCGGCACGAGCCGACCGCGCGCTCAAGCGTGACCTCGGGCGTCTGGATCCCTGGCTCCAGACGGACGGAGTAGTCGACGGTCTGCGCGACGCGCTGGTTCAGCGCCACGAGGGCGTCGATCGTGCGCACGTCTTGCTTCGGCGCGCCCTTCAGCCAGTCGGCGAGCAGCGGCCCGGGCGCGCCGCCCGTCACCAGGTACGGCGCCAGTTCCTCCGTCATCTGCGCGTCGTACGCAAACGGAAAGTCCTGCGCCGACTCCTCGATGAAGAAGTCGAACGGGTTGATCGTCTTCATGTCGGCGACGAGGTCGACGACGACTTCGAACTCCTCCGTCGGCTCCTCGAACACGAGCCGGGCCATCCAGTTCCCCAAAGGGTCCTGCTGCCAGTTGATGAAGTGCTTCGACGGCGTGACGCTGAGCGAGTAGCTCAGGATCGGCGTCCGCGTATGCGGCGCCGGACGGAGTCGCACCACCTGCGGGCTGAGCGTCACCGGACGGTCGTACCGGTACGTGGTTCTGTGCTCGAGCGCGACCTGGATGCTCACGCCTGCGCACTCTGCCCTCCGCACGATGCAGCGTCTATGGCCAGATGTGACAACCCTGTTTCGACGACGGTCGGAGAGGGGCGCCAAACGCGCCCACGGGCGAACGTTCCCCGTTTTCGGTCCTGGGTGAACCGAAAACCGGGAACGTTCGCCAGAGCGGAACGCCGCGGCGGCGCCCGGCTCGTTAGCGTGCAGCCCCACGCCCGCGCGCCCCCGCGCGGCCAACCCCTGCCAAGGCCGCCCTGAGGAGACCCATGAGCCGCATTCCGCTGATCGCCGGCAACTGGAAGATGCACAAGACGACCCTCGAGGCCGAGGACTTCGTCGCCGCGTTCCTGCCGAAGGTGCAGGGCCTCGAAGGCGTCGAGTTCGCCCTGTGCGCGCCGTTCACCGCGCTCGGCCCGCTCGTCGACTCGACCCGCGGCTCCAAGCTCCAGATCCTCGCCCAGAACGTGCACGAGGAGCAGGCTGGCGCCTACACCGGCGAGATCTCGGCCGTGATGCTCACCGACCTCGACGTGCACGGCGCCGTCGTCGGGCACTCCGAGCGCCGCCAGTACTTCAATGAGACCGACGAGGCGCTCGCGAAGAAGCTCGTCACGCTCCTGCAGGCCGACCTGCTGCCGATCCTCTGCGTCGGCGAGTCCGACGCCCAGCGCGAAGCCGGCGAGACCGAAGCCGTCCTGCAGGCGCAGGTCGACGCCGCGATCGCTCCGCTCAGCGCCGAGCAGCTGGCGACCATCGTCGTCGCCTACGAGCCCATCTGGGCGATCGGCACCGGCAAGGTCGCCACCACCGAGCAGGCGCAGGAGGCGTGCGCGTTCGTCCGCTCGCGCCTCGCCGCCAAGGACGCCGCCGCGGCGGAGAAGGTCCGCGTGCTCTACGGCGGCTCGGTCAAGCCGAGCAACGCCGGCGAGCTGCTCGCCCAGCCCGACATCGACGGAGCCCTCGTCGGCGGCGCGTCGCTGGATCCCGCTGACTTGCACGGCATCGCGGCCGCGGCAGTCGCCTGAGCCTCCCAGTGAACGCGGCGAGGCTCGCAGCGGCGGGCCTCGCG
>JAEZDB010000043.1 GCA_023429855.1 Actinomycetes bacterium | reverse complement strand
GGCGGCTCGATCCGCATCCCGGCGGCGTGGTGCGGACTGCCAGGGCTGTTCGCGACGCCGGGCGCGGTGGCCGACGGGCCGATGGGCTCGCAGTGGACGGGCTTCGTCTCGCAGGGCGGCTTTGCGCGGTCGATCGCCGACACCGCGCTGCTCGCCGACGTGCTCTTCAAGGAGCCGCGTGGCTTTGCCGCCGCGATCAACGAGCCCGTCGCGCCGCTGCGGATCGCGACGAGCCTCGACCGCGCGATCGACCAGCCGCTGCGGCAGGGCGGCAAGATCGCGGCGCCCTGGTCGCGCGCGATGGACCTGACCGCGTCGCTCCTCAGCGAACTCGGGCACAGCGTCGGCGAGGCACAGCTCGACTTCGGGCAGACGGCCGCCAAGTTCTCGGTCCGCTACGTGACGTCGGCTGCCGACGACGTGGCGGCGCTCGACGACCCGACCGCGATCGAGCCGGTCACGCGCGCGGCCGCCCGGATCGGCAAGCGGGTCCGCCGGCTGCTGCCGTGGGCGATGAACACCGCGCCAGAGCTCGCGAAGATCGAGCGCTCGCTCGACGGGTTCGACCTGCTGCTCACGCCGGCCGCGCCCTGCTCAGCGCCGCCCGTCGGCGAGCGGCACGGCCCGTTTGCGCTGCTCACGGTCCTGGCCGCTGCGCGTCGCGTCGCGTTCCTCAACCCTTGGAACCTGCACGGCTGGCCGGGGATCACCGTCCCTGCCGGGCTCGACGCCGACGGCCGTCCCGTCGCAGTGTTGCTCACGGGGCGTCCCGGCAACGAGGACCTGCTGCTCCGCGTCGCCGCGCAGCTCGAAGCGGCCCGGCCCTGGGCGCTCGGGAAGGTGCCCGCATGACGCTCGACCTCAAAGCGCTGGCTGGCGAACCGTCGATCGAGAGCGTGCTCCTCGAGGTGGCGCGCGACGCGGCTGAGGCCGGCGCCAACGTGCTCATGCGGTACTTCGGCAAGGTGTCGGACGCGAGCGAGACGAAGTCGACCGGCACCGACATGGTCTCCGAGGCCGACCTCGGCTCCGAGGCGGCGATCCGCGCAGTCTTGGCTGAGCGGCGCCCAAACGACCTCGTCCTCGGTGAAGAGGGCGGCCTCGCGCACGCCGACGGCACGCCGCTCGCCGCCAACGAGGCTGGCGCCGGCAGCGACCAGGTCTACGGCCAGAACGCGGTGCTCGCCGCCCGCGACGCGGCCGCCAACGGCTACGTGTGGATCTGCGATCCGCTCGACGGCACCACGAACTTTCTGTTCGGTCTGCGCGCCTGGTGCGTGTCGGTCGCGGTCCGCGACGCCGAAGGCGTCGTGGTCGGCGTCGTCGCCGACCCGTTGTCGAAGGAGCTGTGGGTCGCGGCCCGCGGTGGGCTGGCGTTCCTCGTCGACCGCCACGGCGCGGTGAACCCGCTGCCCGACGCGTCAGCGCGGCCCGCCGAGCTGGCCACGGCCCTGATCGGCACGGGCTACGCCTACGCCCCCGCGGTGCGCAAGCACCAGTCGCAGGTGATCGCGAGCTACATCGACCAGGTCCGCGACATCCGCCGCACCGGCGCCGCGGCCCTCGACCTGGTCTGGACGGCCGCCGGCCGCCTCGACGCCTACTACGAGCGCACGGTGCGCCCGTGGGACGTCGCTGCCGGCGCACTGCTCTGCGAGCAGGTCGGTCTCGACGTGCGCTATCTTCCGCCGGTGCCCGGCGCGGGAGCCGGCGGCGACGACGTGCCCGACGGCGTGATCGTCACGCCGCCAGCGCTGACCGACGTGCTTTGGCCGCTCGTCGCGGCCGGCGCCGAGCCGGTCGAGGGCGCCGTTATCGATCTCGTCGGCTGAGCTCCGCCAGGACCGCTTCGAGCTGCGCGCTCGTGAACGGCTTGGCGATGAAGCCCGCTTCCGACGCCAGCGGCGTCTCGCCGAGAGCCTGGTCCTCGCTGTAGCCCGACATGACGAGGATCTGCACGTCCTTGTGGCGTTCGCGGATGCGCTTGGCCAGCTCGACTCCGCCGGGGCCGGGAATCACGCTGTCGGTGATGACGAGGTCGAGGCTGTCGGCCGGCTGGCTCCCGCTCAGCTGGAGCGCCTGGTCGCCGTCGGCGGCCTCAAGCAGCTGAAAGCCCTGCAGCTCGAGCATGCGCCGCACGAGGCCGCGAACCGCCTCGTCGTCGTCGACCAGCAGAACTCGCGCCCCGGGCTCCGTCGCCGCCTCCTTGGCGGGCTCGCCCGAGCTGCCCGCGGCAGAGGTCTGGGTGGCTGGCAGCGCGATGGAGAAGGTCGTGCCGGCACCCGGCTCCGAGGTCGCCTCGATCGTCCCGCCCGAGCCCTCCACGACGCGGTACACCGTGGCCAGGCCGAGACCGGTGCCCTCGCCCTGATCGCGCGTCGTGAAGAACGGCTCGAAGATGTGCTCCAGCGTGGCGCGGTCCATGCCGACGCCGGTGTCGGTCACCTCGATCACGGCGCAGCGCACCGGGTCGCCGCCGGTTTCCCCGCCCGGCAGCGCGCTCGCCGTCATCGTGACGGAGCGGGTGGCCACCGCAAGTCGCCCGCCGTCGGGCATCGCGTGACCCGCGTTGACGGCGAGGTTGACCACGATCTGCTCGAGCTGGCTCCGATCGATCTCGACGGCTCCGGCGTCGTCGGCCAGCGCGACGTCGATCGACACGCTGGGGGGAAGGAGCTGGCGCAGCATCGGCTCCAGGCCGCTGATCGTCGCGTTGACGTCGACGGCCTCCGTGGCGACGGCCTGCCCACGGGCAAACGCCAGCAGCTGCTTCGTCAGGCCGACCGCGCGCTCGCCAGCATCCTTGATCTGCTGCATCTCGTCGCGGTGCGGATCGTCCTTGGGCGTGGCGCGCAACAGCAGGTCGCTGTAGCCCACGACGGCGGCGAGCAGGTTGTTGAAGTCGTGTGCGATGCCGCCGGCCAGGCGGCCGATCGACTCCATCCGCTGCCCCTGTTGGATCCGCTGCTCGAGCCGCTCGCGCTCACCCACGTCTTCCGCGATGACCAGCCGAGCCGGGCGCTCGTCGAACGTGACCCGGTGGGAGGTGATGCGGACCGCCAAGCGGCTGCCGTCGTGGCGGCGGTGTTCGGCCGGCCCGGTCTGCACATCATCGAACCGCTGCGCGAGGAACGCCTCCCGTGAGTAGCCGTAGACGCGCAGCGCGGCGTCGTTGACCTGCAGGATCTCGCCGCTGCTCGGTTCGTAGATCCACGTCGGCAGCGGGCTGCGCTCGAACAGCTCGCGGTAGTTGCGTTCAGAGCGCTGCGCGCTCGCGTCGGCGCGACTGCGCGCGGCGAGCTGGGCGTTGATGCCGTCGACGAAACCGTTGACCGAGGTGGCAAGCCGCGCGATCTCCGCTGGCCCTTCGACCTCGACGTGGCGTAGCTCTGGTTCGGTCGCTGCGGCGCGGACTGCATCGTCGAGCCGGGCGATCGGGCGGGCCACGCGGCGGTAGACGACCAGCGTGGCCAAGAGCGTGAGCGCCAGGCCGATCCCGATGATGATGAGCTGCCGGTCGCGGAGCGTTCGTGCCGACGCGAGCGCGGCGCGTTCGTCGCTGCCGGCGAGCAAACGCCAGCTTGTGCCGCTGACCGTGGTGGTGCCGTAGATGCGGCGTTGCCCATCGAGATCGTCGGCCGTTTGGAGCGTGGGGTCGCCTAGCGCGCTGCTCGCCGGCAGCGTCGCCGAGACCCACCGCTGGGGATCGGTCGAGCGTGCGAGGACCTGCTGGCCGCTGAGGATCATCACCTCGACCGGGCGGCCGCCGCCGTAGAGCTTGGCCAGCTCGGTGCCGACCGGCTCCAAGGTCAGGAACCCGGCGACGAGCCCGCCGTCGAACGGCGCCGCGATCACGATCGCATGGTCGCCGGTGGCGGGGTCGTCGACGGGAGCGTCGACCGTCAAGCGTGTGGACGCGCGGGTCAGCCAAGCGGCGCCGCGATAGGTCGTCGGCTCGGCGCCGGCAGCGGGCTGACGGGATGAGCAGACGACCGTTCCGGCGTCGCTGATCACGTCGATGTGCCCGCTCTCGATGCCGGCTGGCCCGCCGAAGGAGAGGCTGCACTCTTCGGGCGTGGTGAGGGCCCGCTTGATCCCGGGGGTCTGCGCGAGCTGCTGGACGGTGGACTGCAGGAGCTGCACGCCGTCGGCGACCTGCTTGGCGGCGCTCTGCGCGACGAAGCGGGCGTCGGCCTTCGCGGTCTGCCGGCCGTCTCGTGTGGCCTGGTTCGACACATAGGCCACGCCCGTGGCCGCGACGGCGACAAAGCCGAGCGCAAGTGCGAGGAAGTACGTCCGCAGGTGCCAATCAACCCGGGGTGGTCGGCCGTTGGTAGAGGTGGGAATGCTCCCAGGCATTGCAGCGCACCCCTTCTTGTCAGTACGCCACGCGAGTCTAATACCACATACGCGCCAAACTGTGCCTTAAGAGAGTCTTACGCCTGCGGAGGGTGGTCGGCGGCGGGCAGCGGCTTCATCTAGCCTGGCGCAAATGACACATTCGATGTTGTCGAACGCACTGTCAGGGGCAGATGCCCGAGTCGGGTAGTCGGCCGACCCTTGGCGTCCGCTCGGGTGGGCGTAGCGCGCGTGTCCGCCAGGCGGTGATCGACGCGACCGTCGAGGAGCTGCTCACGGTGGGCCACGAGGAGGTCTCGCTCGCGCGCATCGCCGAAGCTGCAGGCGTCGCGCGCAGCACGGTCGATCGGCGCTGGCCGAGCCGCGGCGCGCTGCTGGCCGACGCGGTCGAGCAGATGGCAGGGGAGGCGAGCGCGGCCATGGCCGTTCCAGACCTCGGCGATACCCGCGCGGAGCTGCGGGTGCTCGTCGGTGCCATCGCGGCGGCGCTCGCTGAGCGGCGGCTCCAGGTCTCGCTCCACGCCATGATCGCCGTGTCGGGCGCCGAGATGCGCGAGATCCGTGCGCGGCACTGGGCGCGGCGGGAGGCGGTCCTGCGCTCGGTGGTGGCCCGCGCGATCGAGCGTGGCGATGTTGCCGTCGACGCCGATCCGCTGCACCTCGGCGAGATGCTCACGGCGCCGATCTGGATGCGAACGTTCGCGACCGGTCAGCCGGTCGACGAGGCGCTGCTCGACCGCGTGGTCGACGACACGCTTCGCGCGTTTGCCCCGCGATAGGCAGCCCGCCAACTTAAGGCAAAGTTCCGCGCCTTAATCCGGTAGCGTCCCGGCCCGTGCCGACGTGGTCTGCGACGCGACGTCAACTTGCCCGCCGCGGGCTGCTCGACGCCGCCGGCGATGTGATCGCTGAGCGCGGCTGGCCGTCGGCGTCGGTCCACCACATCGGCCAGCGCGCCGGCCTGAGCCGCGGTGCCGTGAACTACCACTTCGGTACCCGGGAGCAGCTGCTCGACGAGGTCCTCGACGACCTGATCGCCCGGCACCGGGCAGCGTGGGCTGACGACCCCGACCCGCCCGCGCTCGAGGACCTCCTCGACCGGATCTGGGCGGTCGTCGCCGACGACCCTCGCGGAACGCGGCTGGCGACCATGCTCTTCTACGAGAGCCTCGGCCCGAGCCCGCACCTCACCGATCGGTCGCGCTGGGCACGCCGCGAACTCGTCGCAGCGCTCGAGGCGCAGCTGCGCCGGCTGCAGTTCAACGGCAAGCTCCGGTCTGACGCAGACTGCCGCAGCGCAGCGGCGTTCCTCGTCAGCGCCCTCGCGGGGCTCACCGCCGACAGCGACCGAGACGCCGCCGCGGCGCTCGGCTACGCCGAGCTGCGCGCCACGCTCGTCGCGCGCTTGGCGTAAGGCGTCGCTGGCGACCGAGCGCGCCTCGTGCAAGTACGGCGGGGGGGACTCGAACCCCCACGGTGTCACCACCGGCGGATTTTGAGTCCGCTGCGTCTACCATTTCGCCACCGCCGCTCGGTGGGTGCCCGATCTTACGGGGCGCCGGGGCGGGCCGTCGCGCTGGGGCGCGCACGGCGGGGCTAGCTAGCCGGTGGTGTTGGCCACGAGCACCGAGCATTCGGCGCGGTGGCTGATCTTGTCGGGGATCGGGGCGAGCAGGAAGCGCTTGGCGCTCTGCATGCCGAGGTTGCCGACGATGATCAGGTCGGCGCCGACCTCCTTGGCGGTGTCGATCACGACGTCGACCGGGTCGCCAGAGCGGGCGTAGGTCTCGACGTCGAGGCCGGCGGCGCGGACGCCGTCGGCGGCCTGCGAGAGGGCGGTCTCCAGCCGCTGCTGGTCTTTGCTCGACTCGTAGGCGCCGACGAGGCGCAGCTCCGAGCCGAGCGTCTGGGCCAGTTCGACGCCCTTGGCGATGGCTTGGGCGGCGGTCGGAGAGCCGTCGGTCGCGACGACGATCGTCTTGAAGAAGGGCGCGGACATCGGCCGACCCTACCGGGC
>JAEZDB010000014.1 GCA_023429855.1 Actinomycetes bacterium | reverse complement strand
GCTCAGGCGGCCGGCGGCGACAGTGCGGTTTTTCTGGGCGCGTTTCGCCGGGACCGAGGGCCGGGAGCGTCGCCGGCGGCGATAGTGCGGTTTTTCTGGGCGGGTTTCGCCGGCGCCGCCCGCGGGGTAGCGCGAATCAACCGCCCGTCCACAAGTTGCGCCACGCGGCGGAGCGGATGTGACACGGTTAGGCCTGCCATGCGCTCCCCACGCTCCGTACTGGCCCTCCTTCTGGCGATCCCGCTTGCGGTCGGCGCCGTGGCGGCTGCAGCGTCACCCGCCGCGGCGGCGCGCGCAGCGCTGCCGTCGTTCGAGACCTGCAACGACCTCGTCGATTTCGGCCGTTCGGCGACCGTGCGCCCGCCAGTACCGGTCCGCGCCTTCGGCGGCGCGTACTACTACGGCACGGGCAGCCTGATCAACCCGCGGGCGAGCCGGCCCGAGCCCAAGCCCGTGCCGCCGGGCACGACGCCGATCCCGCCCGGGGTCCCGATGCCGGTACCTGCGGTGGCAGCCAAGCCCGGCGAGTCGATCACGGACTCCGCCGCGGGCGGCGTCGACCTGCGCGGCGAGGAAGACTTCTCCGGGAGCAACGTCCAGGAGCAGGGCATCGACGAGCCCGACGCATTCAAGACCGACGGTAAGCGGCTGTTCGTCGTCCTCGGCGCCGAGCTGTGGGCCTACGACGTAACCGGTCCGACGCCGAAGCTCGTCTCCAAGCTCAGCCTCGAGGGGGCTGGCGGGGAGATCCTGCTCTACGGCGATCGGATCCTCGTGCTCGGCCCGCAGCCCAAGGCCGCGGCGACGCCGACACGGACGATTGGGCCGGTCGCGCCTCCGGTCCCGGTGCCGCCCCCGAGCAACGCCAGCGTGCCGGCGCCGCAGGCAAGCCCGACGACCCGCCTGGCCGAGGTCGACGCCCGCAACCCCGCGGCGATGAAGATCGTCCGCACGATGGCCGTCCCAGGCACGGTCGTGAGCGCGCGCCTCACGCGCGGCACGATCCGCGTGGTCATGAGCTCGCCGGCGAGGCTGCCAACGACCTCTGAGCCGGTCGCCGCCGGCACGCCGCCAGCAGCCGCGCACGCCGCGTCCGCCCCGAAGCTCGGCATGCGCTCGTTCGTCCCGCGCACGACGCTGAGCAGCCGGCGCACCAAGCGCACCTTCCGCCGCTACCTCGTGCCGTGCGGCGACATCCGCCACCCGCGCGCGTTCGCTGGCTCCGACCTGCTCACGGTGCTGAGCGTCGACTTCGACAACGGCCTCTTCAACGTCGACCGCGACGCCGTCCTGGCGGGCGCTCAGGTCGTCTACGCCTCGTCCGACCGGCTCTACGTCGCCTCGACGAAGTCGCTCGACATCGACGCGCCAGCCGATATCCCGCGGCGCATGGTCACCGAGATCCACGCGTTCGACACGACGAGGGACGGCGAAACCTCGTACGCGGGCAGCGGCGCGGTCCCCGGGTTCGTGCTCAACCAGTACGCCCTCTCCGAATACCAGGGCGACCTGCGCGTCGCGACGACGGAGGTCCCGGCGTGGGTCCCTGGCGCGATGGCTGCCGACAGCCAGAGCCACGTGACCGTCCTGCGCCCCGACGGCAAGGTGCTCAAACAGGTCGGCCAGGTTTCGGGCCTCGGCAAGGGCGAGCGGATCTACGCGACGCGCTTCATCGGCGACATGGGCTACGTGGTCACGTTCCGCCAGGTCGACCCGCTCTACACCGTCGACCTTCGCGACCCGACCGCCCCGAAGGTCGCCGGCGAGCTAAAGATCAGCGGCTACTCCGCCTACCTGCACCCGATCGGCGACGACCTGCTGCTCGGCGTCGGCCGCGACACCGACCCCAGCGGCTGGGGCACCGGCGCGCAGGTCTCCGTGTTCGACGTGAAGAACCCCGCGGCGCCCGCGCGCCGGTCTCAGCGGATGCTCGGCAACGGCGGCCTCGCGGCCGAGTTCGACCCGCACGCGTTCCTCTGGTGGCCGAAGACGAGCCTCGCGCTGCTGCCGTATTCGGGCTGGGACCGGCAGACGCACACGTCGGCGGCAGCCGTGGTCGGCATCACGGCCACGCGCGCCTCGCTCGCCGAGGCCGGCCGGATCACCCACGGCCCCGGCTGGGACCGCGGCGACGTGATCCGCTCGGTGATCGTCGGCACCCGGGTCTTCACCCTCTCGGAGCTGGGCATCGCCACGAGCGACCTCTCCGGTCTCGGGCCGGTCGACTTCCAGGCGTTCGTCGCGGCCGGCTAGCCCAGTGCCGCGGCGGCGCGTCGCCACAACGGTGTTACGTCCATGGTGAGGAGTCCCGGCCGGTTGCGCCCGGACGGTACCCTTCGCTCGTGGCCTTCCCTGAGAGTCGACCGCGGCGTCTGCGCCGCACGCCCGCGATCCGCGACCTCGTCGCCGAGACGCTCCTGGATCCGGGCGATCTGATCCTCCCGATCTTCGTGGAAGAGGGCCTCTCGGGCCGGCGGCCGATCACCGCGATGCCGGGCGTCGACCGGCTCGGCCTCGACGAGCTCGCCGCCGAGGCCGAAGTCGCCAAAGCCCTCGGGCTTGGGGGTCTGCTGCTCTTCGGCGTGCCGTCGCACAAGGACCTCAAGGGCTCGGGCGCCTACGACGACCGCGGCATCGTCCAGCAGGCGATCGGCGAGATCAAGCGCTCGGTCCCGGAGACGGTCGTGATCGCCGACGTGTGCCTCTGCGAATACACGAGCCACGGCCACTGCGGCGTGCTGCACGGCGACGAGGTCGACAACGACGCGTCGCTGCCGCTGATCGCCCGCACCGCCAAGTCGCTTGCGGCCGCTGGCGCCGACATCGTCGCCCCGAGCGACATGATGGACGGCCGCGTCGCTGCGATCCGAGCCGAGCTCGACAAGGCCGGGCTGCAGCAGATCCCGATCGCGTCGTACGCCGTCAAGTACGCCTCGGCGTTCTACGGGCCGTTTCGCGACGCCGCCGACTCGACGCCGGCGTTCGGCGACCGCCGCGGCTACCAGATGGATCCGCGCAACGCCGACGAGGCGCTCCGCGAAGCGCAAGCCGACCTCGACGAAGGCGCCGACCTGCTCATCGTCAAGCCGGCGCTGCCCTACCTCGACATCCTGCACCGGGTGAAGACGGCCACGTCTGCGCCCACCATGGCCTACCACGTCAGTGGCGAGTACTCGATGCTCAAGGCCGCCGCCCATCAGGGATTCCTCGACGAGCGCACCGCCGTCCTGGAAAGCCTGACCTCGCTTCGGCGTGGGGGTGCCGACGCGATCATCACCTACTCCGCCAAAGACGCCGCCGCCTGGCTGCGTGCGCTCTAGGGCGCTGGCGCGACTCTCCTCGATCGGAAGACGGCCATGACCATCTCCATTCGCGACACCCGTTCGGCCGAGCAGTACGAGCGCGCGGTCAAGTTCTTGCCCGGCGGTGTGAATTCGCCCGTCCGCGCGATGCGCTCCATCGGCCGCACGCCCGTGTTCATCGAGCGCGGCAGCGGCGCCGAGATCGTCGACATCGACGGCAACCACTACATCGACTGGGTCTGCTCGTGGGGTCCGCTGATCCACGGCCACGCCCACCCCGAGATCGTCGCCGCGATCACCGAGCAGGCCGCGCGCGGCACCACGTTCGGTGCGGCCACCGTCGGTGAGGTCGACCTGGCGGCCGAGCTCTCGCGGCGGATCCCGTCGATCGAGATGCTGCGCATGACGACCTCGGGCACCGAGGCGTCGATGAGCGCCATCCGTCTTGCGCGCGCAGCGACCGGCCGCACCTACCTGCTGAAGTTCGCCGGCGCCTATCACGGCCACGTCGATGGTTTGCTCGCCGATGCCGGCTCGGGCCTCGCCACGCAGGGGCTCCCGTCGTCGCCGGGCGTCTTGCCTGAAGCGGCCGCCCAGACGATCGTCGTGCCGTGGAACGACCCAGACGCCGTCCGCGAAGCGTGCGCAAAGTACGAGTTCGCAGCGATCCTCGTCGAGCCGTACCCCGGGAACATGGGCGTCGTGCCGCCCCAGGAGGGCTTTCTCGAGCTGCTGCGGCAGGCCGCGACCGACAACGGCGCGCTGCTCGTGTTCGACGAGGTGATCTCCGGCCTGCGCGTCGCGCGCGGTGGAGCCCAGGAGCTCACGGGCGTCCTGCCCGACCTCACGATCCTCGGCAAGATCGTCGGCGGCGGCCTGCCGGCGGCGGCATTCGGCGGCTCGCGCGAGCTGATGGAGCAGATCGCCCCGGTCGGCGCGGTGTACCAAGCGGGGACGCTCGCCGGATCGCCGCTCGCGGTCGCCGCGGGCCTGGCGGCAGTGCGATTGCTCGACGACTCGGCCTACCTGCGCCTCGCCTCGACCACCGACGCGCTCGCCAGCGGCCTGCGCGACCTCGTCGGCGACCGCCCGGCCACGGTGCAGAGCGTGCCGGGCCTCGTGACGCTGTTCTTCTCCCCCACGCCCGTCACGAACTACGACGAGGCCAAGGCCTGCGATCAGGAGGCCTACGGCAACTTCTGCCGCGGGCTCCTCGCGCGCGGGGTATATGCGCCGCCGTCGCAGTTCGAGGGCTGGTTCCCGTCGCTCGCCCACACGCCCGAGCACCTTGAGCGCACGCTCGAAGCTGCCGGAGCTGCGCTCGACGGCGCCTTCGCCGGGTGATCGCCGCGCCTGAGCCTGCCGTCAGCGCCCCCGTGCCCGAGCTGGGCCCAGACGCGCTCCTGGCCGCGCTGCGGGCTTCGGCCGGCTCGGTCGTCGAGGGCACCGAGCTCGGTAGCTGGCGCGACGCGCCCGACGTCTCGGCCCTCTCCGACGCGCGTGCGGCGGCCGTGTTGGCGGCGTGGACCGGTGCGCGGTTGCACGCCGGTGCGCCCGGTCTGATTGCTGCGACCGACGCCGATGTGGCGTTGCTGGTCGGCGACTGGTGCTATGCCCACGCGCTGCAGGCCCTCGCCCATGGCGGTGACTTGGCCGCGATCGGAGTCCTCGCAACCGCCATCGGAGCCTGTGCGACCGCGCTTTCTACGGCCGATTTGCCCCAGAGCGACGGGCTAACGCGCCTCGCGACGATCTGGCAGGGCGTGACCGACACGCTGGCCGATCCGGATGCGCCCCGGTAGCGCCGCACGCCATAGCAAGCCGGACGGCGAGAAGTCAGAGTGCATTCATCGGGCCGTCCCCGTAAGCTAGCGCGCGGTAGATTGACGCTCCCAGAGCAGCCCGTCTCTATCCCTTCCTCGTGCCTGATAAGTCAAAGATCAAGTCGCCCTACACCGAAGACCGCCAGATCCCTGGCGCTTTCGAAGGCGAGACCGTCACCCGCCGCCGTCTGATGACGGTCGCCGCCAATGGCGGCGGCGCCGTCGCCGTCGGCATGATCGTGCTCCCCACGCTTGGATTCGCCCTCGGGCCGAACTTCAAGAAGGAAGAGGTTCGTTGGGAGGGCGTCGGAACTCCTGAGGAGTTCTCGACCGATACCTACGTCTCGCGCACGATCACGATTACGCCCGGCGTCGGCCAGACCGGCAAGTCGACCGTGTACATGCGTGCGCGCAACTCGGAGATCGATACCGAGCCGCTCGACGAGTACAACGAGTACATCGCCATCTCGACGCGTTGCATGCACCTCGGTTGCCCGGTGCGCTTCGTCGAAGCCTCGCAGCGCTTCATCTGCCCGTGCCACGGCGGCGTCTACGACTTCCTCGGCGCTGTCGCCGGCGGACCGCCCGTCCGCCCCCTCGACCGGTTCTACACGCGCGTGCGCAACGGCGTCGTCGAAGTCGGCCCGCGCTTCTCCGTGAACTCCGAGTTCGAGCGGTTCTCGCCGCGAGATCCCGCGCAGGACCTCGATGGGATCGGTCCTTACCTCTTCCCGTCCCGGCCCACCATCCGCAAGCTCCCGGGTACCTGAGCCTCATCATGAAACTGCCTTCCGTTCCCGGCGGCGCTCCGCCGCGCCCCGGTACGCCGGCCGCAGAGCCGCACACGATCAAGGACAACGCCGCCGAGGCCGCTGTTGCGGCACTGGGTTGGCTCGACGAGCGCACGGCCATCTCTGGCACGGGCCGCTGGGTCATGTTCCGCAAGGTCCCGAAGGGGACCAACTGGTTCTACACGCTCGGCACGTCGACGATGTTCGCGTTCCTGTCGCAGGTCATCACCGGCGTCTTCCTCGCGATGTACTACGACCCGTCGCCGAACCGCGCGTACGAGTCGATGCGCCACATCAACAACGACGTGTTCCTGGGCCAGTTCGTCCACGGCATGCACCGTTGGGGCGCCACCGTGATGGTGATCTTCATCTTCCTGCACATGGGCCGCACGTTCTTCTTCGGGGCCTACAAGTACCCGCGTGAGCTCAACTGGGTCATCGGCGTGATCCTCGTGCTGCTCACGATGATCATGGCCCTCACCGGCTACCTGCTCCCATGGGACCAGCGGTCCTACTGGGCCACGGCCGTCGGTGTGAACGTCTTCGCCAACGCCCCGCTTGCGGGTCCGTATCTCGGCGACTTCCTTAGAGCCGGTCCAGACTTCGGTGCCACCACGCTGTCTCGCTTCTACGCGATCCACATGCTGTTGCTGCCGGGCCTGATCGGCGGCCTGATCGCCGCCCACCTGTACCTCGTCATCAAGCACGGCACCACGGCGCCCCCGTGGGTCCGCGCTGAGCTCGACGAAGAACTTCGCTCCGAGGACGTCTAACGATGAACCGTCGCGAGAAAGAGCAGTACCTGCGCGAGTACGCGGTACTGAAGAGCAAGGGCAAGCCCTTCTTCCCGTACGTGATCGCCAAGGACGGCGGCATGCTCATCATCGTCATCGGGACGATCCTGTTGATGAGCTACCTCCTCGGTGGCACCATCGCCTCCAAGGCCGACCCGACCTCGACCACGGTCGTGCCGCGTCCGGAGTGGTACTACTACTTCGTCTTCGAGCTGCTGCGCGTCGTCAAGCCGGCGTCGCTCACGCCGCTGGCCACCGTCGGCATCCCGACGATCTGCCTGATCCTGCTGCTGCTGCTGCCGTTCTACGACCGCAGCCCGGAGCGTCATCCGCTGCGCCGTCCGATCGCGACGACCGCTGGCGTGCTGACCATCCTCGCGATGGGCTGGCTCACGTGGGAGGGCGCCATCGCCGGCTCCCCGACCACGATCGAGCTCGAGACGCCCGAGCGGATCATCGCCGAAGGCGGCACCACGCTCGAGCAGTTCGAGTACGGCAAGGTCGTCGTGCCTTCGTCCGGCTGCCTGGCCTGTCACAAGATCGGCCACAACGGCGGCACGCTCGGTCCCGACCTGACCGACATCGGCGACCGCCTCCCAGCCGCCGGTATCGCGCAGACGCTGCGCAACCCGACCGCGCCGATGCCGTCCTTCTCGGGTCTCCCGCAGAAGCAGCTCGACGCCATGGTCGCGTACCTGTCGGAGCTCAAGAAGGAGGACGGCGGCCACTAGCGCCGTCCGCTGCGGCCCGTCGCCTCGCGTGACGCGCCGCTGCACCTCTCATTTCTTCCCGTCGGGCCGTGCTTATGTCACGGCCCGACGTGTTTCTCACGTGCATTCGCTCTTCCGCATCTCCCCTCGGTGGCTCTCATGACCGAGCTCCCGCCGACCGTTTCGGCGGTCTTCAGCGCCGGCGGCTCGACGCTCGCCGAGCGGGCGCGTTCCGTCGACCTGCTCATCGCCGAGCTGGTCGGCGGCATCGAAGGCGTCACCGGTGAGCGAGCTGGGGGCGTGGTCGCCGCCGGAGGCAAGCGCCTGCGGCCGCTGCTGACGCTCCTCCTGGCGGGCGACGCCCCCACGGAGCCGCCGAGCGCGTTCCGCGGCGCCGGCGGTACGTCAGACGCCGTTGAGCGGTCCTTGCTCGTCTCGGCGGCCGCCGTCGAGCTTGTGCACGTGGCGACGCTCGTCCACGACGACGTCCTTGACCGTGCCCCGCTGCGTCGCGGCATTCAGACCGTCTGGTCGACCGACGGTGCGCCGGCCGCGACCGGGGCCGGTGACGCGCTCCTGTCGGCCGCGTTTGAAGCGGTGGCCGGCGAGTGCCCCGCCGCCGTCGCGCGGATCCTGGCGACCGCCGCGTCGAGCCTGGCCGCCGGCGAGCTGATGCAGCGCGCCGACGCCTACCGCCTCGACATCACCCCGGAGCGCTACGAGGAGCGCGTGATCGGCAAGCCCGCCGCGCTCTTCGAGGCCGCCTGCCGCCTCGGCGCCGTGCACGGCGACGTGGCCGAGGAGCTGGCGGGCGGGATCGGCCGCGACCTGGGAGTCGCCTTCCAGATGCTCGACGACCAGCTCGACATCGAGGGCGACCCGGACGTGACCGGCAAGGCCCGCGGCACCGACCTGCTCGACGGCACCGTGACGCTGCCGCTGGCGATCGCGGCCACGCGCGACCCGCTGATCGCCGCCGTCGACCTTCCGGCGCTCGACGTGCCGGGCGCTGCCGAGCTCTGCGACCGCATCATCGCCACGGGCGCCTGCGACGACGTGCGCGCCGAGGCGCACGCC
>JAEZDB010000425.1 GCA_023429855.1 Actinomycetes bacterium | reverse complement strand
GCAGCGTGCTCGTCCCGTCGAAGACCGCGCGCGGCGTGGCGTCGTCGCGCGACGTCGTCGAGCCGTTCGAGCGCAGGGCGCAGGCGGTGGTCGTCACCTCGGGCGGGATCGGCGGCAACCACGACCTCGTCCGCGCGAACTGGCCGGAGCGCCTCGGCACGCCGCCGAAGTCGATGGTCACCGGCGTCCCGGCGCACGTCGACGGACGCATGCTCGGGATCACCGAAGCGGCGGGCGGCAGCATTGTCAACCGCGATCGCATGTGGCACTACGTCGAGGGCGTGCGCAACCACTCGTCCATCTGGCCCGGACACGGCATCCGGATCATTCCCGGGCCCTCGTCGCTGTGGCTCGACGCCACCGGCAAGCGGCTGCCCGTGCCGCTCTTCCCAGGGTTCGACACGCTCGGCACCCTCGAGCACATCGTGCAGACCGGCCACGAGCACACGTGGTTCGTCCTCGACGACAAGATCATCGAGCGCGAGTTCACGCTGTCGGGCTCCGAGCAGAACCCGGACCTCACCGACAAGTCGATTCGCAAGCTGCTGCAGCGCATCCTGCCCGGGCCGCCCGCGCCGGTGCAGGCCTTCCTCGACCGGGGTGCCGACTTCGTGACGGCCCCGAACGTGCGCGGACTCGTCGAGCAGATGAACGCGCTGCACGGCGGCGAGCCGCTGCTCGACCCGCTGGCCGTCGAGCGGGTGATCCGCGCCCGCGACCGCGAACTCACCAACCCGTATGCCAAGGACGCCCAGGTCACGGCGATCGCCGGAGCCCGCCGCTACAAGCCCGACCGCATCATGCGGATTGCGAGCCCGCATGCGCTGCTCAGCGAGAAGGCCGGCCAGCTGATCGCCGTCAAGCTCCACATCCTTACCCGCAAGACCCTCGGCGGCCTGGAGACCGATCTCGGCTCGCGCGTGATGCAGGCCGATGGCACGCCGCTTCCGGGGCTCTACGCCGCCGGCGAGGTCGCGGGTTTCGGAGGCGGCGGCGTGCACGGCTACCGCGCGCTCGAAGGCACCTTCCTCGGCGGCTGCCTGTTCTCAGGGCGCGCCGCGGGCCGCACGGCCGCAGCCGACCTGGGCTGAACGGCGGCGCCGGGCCCTACGCCGACAGCGGGATGCCCTGCTGCGGGCGGAAGCGGCGGTCCGGGTCGTACTGGGCCTTGACGGCGCTGAGTCGCTCGAGCCCGTCGCCGTAATACGCCTGCTGCCAGTTCGGCTGGTCCAGGTCGAGGTAGTTCACGTAGGCGCCGCCGGTCGCGTGTGGCACGAGCTGGTTGCGCGCGCTGCGCACCCAGTTGCGGGCGTTGTAGTCCTCCCACGCGCCGGAGCTCTGCGCCAGGAACTGCACGCCGACGCGTGCGGCGCGGTGGGGGAAAGCGGTCGCGCCCGGGGCGACGTCGTCGATCGCGCCGCCCATCGCAGCGAGCAGCACCGAGCGGCGCCCGCCGAAGACGGGCTGTGCGCGGCGCACACCGCGCAAGAGCGCCTGGCGTCCGAGCGACGAGAGCGGCCCCGGCAGGTACGACGAGCCCGCGAAGAAGCGGCTGCGGCCGAGGATCCCCTGGTCGCCGAAGCGGTTCGGGCGGCACTGCGCAATCGACAGCCCTTCGCAGTAGCCGGAGATCAGCGCCGCCTGCAGGTGCGTTTTCGGGGCGAACGACGAACCGGAGCCGTCGATGGCGAGCAGCGGAGCGACGGCGGCTCGCGCTCGGTCGACCGAGCCCAGGAACGTGCCGGTGTAGCGAACGACCGGCAGCCTGCCCGACGAGTCGACGGAGAAGGCCAGATCGCCTGTCAGCTCGCGGGGCGCCTCGGGCGCGGTGCGCAGGAACGTGTCGAGCACTTCGTCGGCCACGGCCCACTGCCAGCGGATCGTGATGAGCGTCTCGATCACCGTCGGAACGGTCCGCATGACCGTCTGGGTCACGACGCCGACGTTGCCGCCGCCACCGCCGCGGCAGGCCCAGAAGAGGTCGGGCTCAGACGCTTCGCTGACCTCCCGCACCGCGCCGTCGGGCGTCACGATCGTGAGCGACTCCAGGTGGTCCGCCGTCAGACCGTGTGCGCGGCTCAGCGCCCCGACGCCGCCGCCCATCGCCAGGCCGGTGATCCCGACGGAGGGGCAGCTGCCCGTCGGCACGGCCACACCGGCGCCGGCCAACGTCGCGACGACGTCGATCGCGAGCGCGCCGCCCCCGATCGTCGCCTGCCGGTTGCCGTCCGAGACGGCGACGTTCCTGAGCGAGCGGAGGTCGAGGACCAGAGCGTGCGGGGTCGTCGCGTTGCCCGTGTACCCGTGGCCGCCACCGCGCGGGAAGACCGGAACGTCATGCCGCGCCGCCCAGGCCATCGCGGTCTGCACGTCGGCGGTATCGAGCGGGCGGGCGATCAGCGGCGGGAAGACGAGGTCGAACCGGCTGTTGTAGACCGCCTGCGCCGTGAGGTACCGCGGGTTGTCTCGGAAGTAGACGCCGCCGCGCAGCTCGTCGGTGAGCTCGCGCATCCAGGCCGTCGGGATTCGCGGTGCTGCCGCGGCGGCGCTCCCGCCGAGGAGGCTGCCCGGCAGCTGGGTCGCCGCGGCAGCAGCCGCCGCGGGGGCCGGGCGCGG
>JAEZDB010000381.1 GCA_023429855.1 Actinomycetes bacterium | reverse complement strand
GTCTAAAGCCGGTCAGAACTCCCCGATTGACGGCTGCGACCTGAATCGGGGAGTTTTGACCGCGATGAGACCCTCCAGGACTCCTTGATACTTCGGGCGGCGCAAGCTCTCGGGCGGTGCCATGCGGCGTCGGCGTCGCAGGGGCTCAGGCGGCGTCGGCGAAGCGCACGTCTTGCTCAGCCCGGTGGCTGGCGATCGCGAGCAGGGCGTCGAGGGTGATGCCGTCGGGACCGTGCAGTGCGCTGCCGATGCGGCAGACCGACGAGGCCGCCGAGAGCTCGTCGCGAAGTCTGTCGACAAGGCGGTCGAGTTCGCCGCGGCTGTCTACTCGGACGATCGCGCGGAAGTCGCCGCTTCCGAAGCGGGCGACGACACTCGCGTCGCCGAGGTGCTGCGCGACGATGCCAGCGGTCGTCCGGCGCGGACCGCTTGCGGGCGCAGCCTTGGCGATACGCGGGCTGAGCGGCTCCACATCGATGAGGACCACGCCAAACATCCCGCGCCCTGCCGGAGCGCCGAGACCGAGGAGTGCCTCGCCGCGTTCGTAGAAACCGCCGCGGTCGACGAGTCCCGTGAACGGATCCGTGCGGGCCAGGTCGAGGCGCTCGGTCGTGGCGGCGCCGTAGGCGTTGTGCCCAAGGGTGCCAAGGGCGAACGCTCCAGCCAACAGCACCGCCTGGAACGGCGCGACCCACAGCGCGTCCGCGGGCCCCAGACCAAGCACGGCAAGCCACGCCACGACCGTGGCGACCGCCAACGGCCGCGCGAGCCCGCGGCCGAAGGTGGAACCGTCGAAGAAGACCTTGAGGTAGAGCGCGGCGATGATCGGCGACAGCGCGCCATCGCCGGTTGAGAGCGCCGCGACCGTCGTCCCGATCGTCACGAGCGCAGTCGCCGTGAGCACCGGCAGCAGCGGAGGGTGCCCTGCAGACCGCGGATGGTGACGGTACGCCAGCCCAACGGCCAGGGCCGTCAGCACCCACGGCAGGCCGCCGTAGCGCACCGCAGCCGCCGCCAGACCGTCGTGCTCCGCGAAGGCCGAAGCCACCAAGAAGAGGGTGCCTCCGAACGCGACCGTGCACATGCCGCCAAACAGCCACTGACCGTCGAGCCCCCAGGGTTCGACCGCGGCTGGCGGGCCTCCCGCCGACCGCAGACGCGCGTACGACACCGGCGGCCTGCGGACCGACGACCGCCGCTCGGTGCCGGGCCCGCCGTCTCCGCGGACCTCACTCAGCTGTGCGCCTTCCGGCGATCGGCGACGCGATTCCAGCAGGCACGCCTCGGCGACGTCGAAGAGCTCTGCGAGCGGGGCGCTGCCGTCAGGACTGGACGCCGCGCCGACGAACACGGTGGCCCGGTGATCGAGGGCCTCGCGGATCACGCCGGCGAACCAATCCGCGTCGACCGACCGGCCACCGGGGACCACGACGCCGAGCTTGGCCGCGCCGACGCGCCCGAGGGCCGCGCCTTGCGGCAACTCGCCGGCGATCGTGTCGGCGACCTCGGCAAGCAGGGCGTCTCCGTCGGACGGGGCCCCGCCGAGTGCTGCGCCAAGCCCGTCGCGCAGACCCACGATGACAAGCAGCAGCGGCTCGCGGCGGCGGGCCGACTGCTCGAGCTCGTACGCCACGTTCTCGATGAAGCCGCGCCGGTTGAGCGCACCGGTGACCTGATCGCCGCGGGAGAGGAGCAGCGCATCACACGAGGCACCACGGTGGCCGCGGCGCAGAATCAACCCGATGACCCACGCCGCAAGCACAAGGCACAGCACGGTGACGGCCTCCAGCGTGGAGGCCACGGGGTGTACGGCGTGGACGCCGGCGAGCGACGCCGCAATCGCGACGATCGTGTTGCGCGACCAGCGCGTCGGAAACGCAAGCCCGACGTTCGCCGCCACGAGCACCGTGGCGCCGACCGCCACGCTCGACAGCCCGGCATCAGCGACGGCGATGACCACCAGCCCGATCAGCAGGGTCGTCGCCGCGGCGGTGTAGGCCCGGAAGATCGCGCGCGACCCGGCCCCGCGGATCAGGCGGTACGCCGGGACCCACGCGAGACAGAGCAGCAACGCGGTCGCGGCCAGGCCGAGTGTCACCGTCCGCCCACCCGCGCCGGAACCGTCGCCTCGCAGGGCGGTCGCGACGAGGAGCCCAAGCGCGCCTGCTCCGATGACGAGCAACGGCACGAATGCGATATCGCGGCGAGACTTGCCCGAGGCTTGGGCGATGGTCGGCGCGACCTCCGTGAGGTCCGCGCCGGAAGCGGCGGGAAGCACGGGCGTCAGCATCACTCTGATTATCGGCAAATCCCGCGCTCAATGCGAGCGGACCACCGTCAGCGCGCCGTGTTACCGAACAGGCGTCCAGCTTTTTGGCGAACCGATCTCCGCTCGCCCCAGGCCGCCAAACAGAGAGGGCACAGACGCCCGCCTATCGGGCGCCCAGGCTACTTGCGGCGCAGCGGACCGCGACGCACCGCGCGGCGAGCTGCGAGGGGCGCGAGGTCGCGACCGAGACCGGCGAAGTTCGCGCGCTTGATGATTGCGGCGAGCTCGTTGCGCTGCTGCGGCGTGAGGTGCATCGGGCGCCCGCGCGACGCCTTCAGGAGTTCAGTCAGACGGCTGCGGTCGGCGACGGGAATCGTCTGCCAGTGATCGCGGAGGACCACGGCCGCCTGACCGAGCAGGACGAAGTGAAAGGCGCGCGAGGTCGTCGATTTATGCGAGGTACGACCCACGGAGCGGGAGGAACGGGAGAGCCTGGCCATTCGCTGATGCTAACCGGCCGCGGAGCGGCAGCACCCCGGACCAGCGGTCCCCCGACGACGAACCACCCGAAACTCGCATACCGCCGAGATCTGAGTAGGGTGCGGAGCATGTCCACCTTCCGCCGCGCCGGCCTCGTTACGAGCCTGGCGACCGCCGCCCTGTCCTTCCCCGCCGTCGCGCTCGCCACTCCGCCCGAGGTGCCGTGGTGGGTGAGCACGTCCTCGATGTACGACCCGCCTGCCTCTTCCATCCCGGGCCAGCAGGGCTCCGTCGTCTGGTGGCGCACGATGTCGAACTCTGACGACGCCAACCTCGGATCGCTGGAGGGCGCGGCCCGCCCCGACGCCACCGCGCGACGCGTGATCTTCCGCTCGACCACGGTCGGCGGGACGCCGAACGTCGAGTCCGCGACCGTGTTCACGCCCAACAACAAGCCGAAGCCGGCCGACGGCTGGAAGGTCGTAGCCTGGAACCACGTGACCACCGGCGGCGCCGACCTGTGCGCACCGAGCCGGGCGACCGAGAACCTCCCCTGGTCGTTCACCGCGAATCCGGAGTACGAGCGCCTTACCCGCAGCGACGAGCTCATCGCGGGTCTGCTCGACCGCGGCCTCGTCGTCGTCCGCACCGACTACGAGGGCATCGGCACCCCCGGGCCGCACCCCTACATGGTGGGCACCTCCCTCGCGAAGTCGGGCATCAACGGCGTCCGCGCGACGCGCGACCTGCTCGGCACCGCAAACACGTCGAAGAAGTGGGCCGTCGCGGGCCACTCCGAGGGTGGCGTCGCCGCGCTCTCTACGGCGTCCCTGGCCCCCACGCTCGGCTCCGACCTCGAGCTCCAGGCAACCCTCGCCGCCGCGCCGCCGGTCGACCTGATGAACCTCGTGTTCGGCTTGGGCTTCTCGATCCCGTTCCCAGTCGGAGGGACGCCGATGGGCGCCCTCCTCGTCAACGGCGCGCGCCTCTCGGTGCCCGCCATCGGCGCCGGCTACCCCGACCAGATCCTCAGCGCCGCGGGTAAAACGCGCTCGGCCGACCTCGAGACGAAGTGCCTCGCCCAGCTCGGCGACGGCGCCTCGATCGGCGGACTCTCGTTCGGCCAGTACTTCGCGCCGACGGCCTCGAACTACGAGTCGCTGCTGAAGACCGAGCTCGATCGCTGGGACCCGCGCTTCCTCGACCTCAAGGACAAGCCGGTGAAGTTCTACGCCGGCAGCGTCGACCCGCTTGCGTGGCAGTCGAAGATCCAGACGGCCGTCGACATGCAGCGTGCGCGCGGCAAGCAAAACGTCGAGCTCGAAGTTCTGCCGTGGGCCAACCACGTGACCATCACCGACAACGCCCAGGGCGGCGTCTCGATGGCGAACTGGATTAAGGCGCAGCTCGGCTAGCGGCGCGAGCCGCCAGCGCTCGTCGGCCCCGGAAACCGCTCTGCGCGAGCGGGGACCGGGGTCGTCGGCGTTCTAGGCCAGCTTGGCGTCTTCGCCGCCTGCGTCAGCAGACGACGTGGTCACCAGCGTGGGCTGGCGGCCCTGCTCGACCGTCTCGCGCGTGACGAGGCAGGTCTGCACGTCGGGGCGCGACGGCAGGTCGAACTGCACGTCGAGGAGGATCTCTTCGACGATCGACCGCAGTCCGCGGGCACCGGTCTCGCGGGCCAGGGCCTTCTCAGCGATCGCCTCGAGGGCCCCCGTCTGGAAGCGCAGCTCGATGCCATCGAACTCGAACGACCGCTGGAACTGCTTCACGAGCGCGTTGCGCGGCTCGGTCAAGATGTGGACGAGATCCTCACGGCGCAGCTGATTGACGGCCGTGACGACCGGCAGGCGGCCGATGAACTCGGGGATCAGGCCGTACGACACGAGGTCCTCGGGGAGCGTCTGCTGGAACATCGCGCCCTGGTCGTGGTCGGACTTGCCCGACACCTGGGCACCGAAACCGACGCCGCCTTTGCCGATGCGGCGGGCGATGATGTCGTCGAGGCCCTGGAACGCGCCGCCGCAGATGAAGAGCACGTTGGTCGTGTCGACCGTGAGGTACTCCTGGTGCGGGTGTTTGCGGCCGCCCTGCGGCGGGACCGAGCTCTGCGTGCCCTCGAGGATCTTCAGCAGCGCCTGCTGCACGCCCTCGCCAGACACGTCGCGCGTGATCGACGGGTTCTCGCTCTTGCGGGCGATCTTGTCGATCTCGTCGATGTAGATGATCCCGGTCTCGGCCTTCTTGACGTCGTAGTCGGCGGCCTGGATCAGCTTGAGGAGGATGTTCTCGACGTCCTCGCCCACGTAGCCCGCCTCGGTCAGCGCCGTGGCGTCGGCGATGCAGAACGGCACGTTCAGCATGCGTGCGAGCGTCTGGACCAGCAGCGTCTTGCCGGAGCCGGTCGGCCCGAGCATGAGGATGTTGGACTTCTGCAGCTCGACGTCCTGCTCCCCTGCCTGGAGGAGCTGGACACGCTTGTAGTGGTTGTAGACGGCCACGGAGAGCGACCGCTTGGCGCTCTCCTGACCGATCACGTAGTCGTCGAGGACCGCGCTGATCTCGCGCGGCTTCGGGAGGGAACCCAGGTCGACGGCCGGCGCAGCCGCCAGCTCGTCGTCGATCAGCTCACCGCAGATGTCGATGCAGACGTCGCAGATGAACACACCGTTGCCGGTGATCATCTTCTTGACCTGCCGCTGCGAGCGTCCGCAGAAACTGCAGAGCACCTGCTTGTCGGTGTCGGTCGTGCGGTCCATGTCCTGAGGAGTCGGGTTCCTGGGGTCTCGGCTTTAGCGCGAAGCGCGAACGGTGTCGATGAGGCCGTACTCCTTGGCCTCTTCGGACGAGAGGAAGTAGTCGCGCTCGGTGTCCTTGCGGACCTTGTCGTAATCCTGACCGGTGTGCTCGGCGAGGATGTGGTCAAGCCGGTGCCGCACGTCGATGATCTCCTTGGCGTGGATCTCGATGTCGGTCGCCTGGCCCTGGAAACCCGAGGAAACCTGGTGGATCATGATCTTCGAGTTCGGGAGCGCCATGCGCTTGCCCGGGGCACCGCCGGCGAGCAGCACCGCACCCATCGACATCGCCATGCCGATGCACATCGTCGACACGTCGGGCTTGATGAACTGCATCGTGTCGTAGATGGCCAGTCCCGCGTAGACGGACCCGCCAGGCGAGTTGATGTAGATCGAGATGTCCTTGTCGGGGTCCTCGGACTCCAGGTGCAGGAGCTGGGCGACGATCAGGTTCGCGATCTGATCGTCGACCGGGGTGCCGAGGAAGATGACGCGCTCGTTGAGGAGCCTCGAGTAGATGTCGAAGGCGCGCTCACCGCGGGACGTCTGCTCGACGACCATGGGGACCATTGGGCTCATGCTGCTGCGTGACTTTCTCGCGGAGGGAAGGGGTGCTCTGGCGTGCAGGCTACTAGCCCTGTCTCTGGCGCTACCGCCGAAGATCGGGCATTGCGAGCTCGCTTACCAGTGGATTCGACCAATGGCGGATCGACTGGAGGAGCGGGCTGCCAGAGCCTAGTCGCCGCGAGCGACGTGTGACTCCACTCGCGAGGGTCCAATCGGTGTTCGGACCCGCGGGGTTCACGCGGCGGCGCGAAGCGGCGCGCGGCGGGCCGCCGTACTTTGCCCGTTTGTGCGGGACTTCTCCGTGGTCGCCGGCTCGGGAGCCTCCGCGACCGAGGTCTTCTTGCCGCCCGGAAACGCGAAACGCACGATCTTCTTCACGACCTGCGCATACTGCTTGTGGAGCGGCCCGGTGGTGTAGGGGATGCCGTAGCGCTCGCAGATCTCCTGCACGCGCGGCGCCACCTCCTGGTACCGGTTGCTCGGCAGGTCGGGGAAGATGTGGTGCTCGATCTGGTAGCTGAGATTGCCGCTCATCAGGTGCAGCAGCGGACCGCCCTCGATGTTGCACGAGCCCTCCATCTGCCGCAGATACCACTCGCCGCGCGACTCGCCCTCGATCTCTTCCTCGGTGAAGGTGCCGCCGCCGTCGGGGAAGTGGCCGCAGAAGATGATCGTGTGGGCCCACACATTGCGAATCACGTTGGACGTGAGGTTCGCGGCCAGCGTCGTGGGCGCGGAGATGCCCGAGAGCGCCGGCCAGACCACGTAGTCCTTGAACGACTGCGTGGCGACCTTGCGCGTCATGCCGATGTAGCGGCGGGCGTACTCGCCGAGGCTCATGTTGCCCTTGAGCAGCTCTTCGAACTCGAGGTCGTACAGCGCGATCGCCCACTCGAACGTGGCGGCCAGGGCGACGTTGTAGAGCGGCTGGGCGAGGTAGACCGGCTTCCAGTCTTGATCGCCGCTGACCCGCATGATCGTGTAGCCGAGGTCGCGATCCTTGCCGATCACGTTCGTGTACGTGTGGTGCAGGTAGTTGTGGGTGTGCTTCCAGCCCTCCGACGTGGAGGCGGTGTCCCACTCCCACGTCGTCGAGTGGATCTCGGGGTCGCGCATCCAGTCCCACTGGCCGTGCATCACGTTGTGGCCGATCTCCATGTTGGAGATGATCTTCGACGTCGAGAGCATCGTCACCCCGGCCAGCCAAGCCGGCGGGAAGATCGACATGAGCAGCGCGGCGCGGCCACCGAGCTCAAGGCGGCGCTGCGTCTTGATGACGCCCTCGATGTATGCGCGATCACGCTCGCCGAGGTCGGCCTTGACCTCGTCGTAGATCGCGTCGAGTTCCGCGCCGAGCGCGTCGATGTCTGTCTTGCTGAGCGTGAGGGTCATGGCGCTCCTTAGGTGCTTGCAGGACGCGCGTGCGGGCGCGGGTCCGTCAGAGGGGCGAACGGGGTCACAGGGCGAGCTCGACCGGCCCGGCTGCAGCCGAGACGCAGAGCTGGATGTGCTGGCCGGCTTGGTCCTTGACCTCGCCGGTTCTCAGGTCGCGAACCTGGCCGGAGCGCAGTTCGCAGACGCAGGTGTGGCAGATGCCCATCCGGCAGCCGCTCTTGACCGGCAGGCCGGCCTCCTCCGCGGCCACGAGCAGCGTCGTGCCGGCGGGGGCATCGAAGGTGGTGCCGGCCAAGGACGCCCGCACGGTGCCGCCGTCGCCCGGCGCGGCGATCACGGGAGCGGCCTCGAAGCGCTCGACGTGCAGCCGGTGCAGCAGCTCCTCGCGCTCGACGTGCTCCTCGAGCGCGTCGAGCAGGCCGTACGGGCCACAGGCAAAGGTCTCGCGCTCGCGCCAGTCGGGGCAGAGCGCGTCGAGCTCGGCCGGGGCAAAGCGGGGCGAGGCGGACGTGTGGCGCTCGTGCAGGGTGACGCCGGGGTTGCGCGCCGCGAGGCCGCGCAGCGCTTCACCGAAGATCACACCTTCGGCGGTGCGCTCGCTGTGAATGTGGACCACGTCGCGGATCGCGCCCTGCCGCTCGAGCGCGCGGAGCATCGCCATGACCGGCGTGATGCCGCTGCCGGCGGTGATGAAGAGCAGGGGCGTGCGGGTGACCTCGCCAGGCAGACCGAAGTCGCCGGCCGGCGGCCCGAGGCGCACCAGGTCGCCGGGCTTGGTGCGCCGCACAAGCTGCGTCGAGACCGCGCCGCCGTCGACGAGCTTGACCGTGACGCTGAGGCAGCCATCGGGACGCGCCGGGTCGGACGTGAGCGAGTACGAACGCCAGTGGCGCACGCCGTGCACGTCGACGCCGAGGGCGACGTGCTGCCCGGCGCGATGGCGCGGCCAGCGGCGCCCCGGCCGGATCACGATCGTCGCGGCGTCGTCGGTGCGCGGGATGACCTGCTCGACGCGGCCGCGCAGCTCGCTGAAGGACCAAAGCGGGTTGACGACCGTCAGGTAGTCGTCGGGCAGCAGCGGCGTCGTGAGGACGGCTGCGGCGTCGAGGAGCCGACGTCGGGTGACGGGCTCAGCGAGCGTCTCGGATTGGCGCACCAGTTCTCCCCTCCGTCCAGCGGACCGCGCACCCCATCTGCGCGACGCCAGGGCCGACCCTAGACGCCTACGAAGGGCCTATGGGGTGAGCACGACCGGTCCCACACAGCGGGTTGCGCGGCGGCAACCCGCTGTGTGCCGAGAACACGGGGTTTCTGCGGTTATCGGCGAAAAGATGTGTGACGCATCTCTTCGCCGAACCGGATCAGATGTTCCAGGTGCCGGGGTCGGCGTCCTGCTCTTCGCGGGACGGCGTCCACGTGGTGCCGGCCTTCTTCGCGGCGGCCACGGTGATGACCTTCGCCTGCTCGACGAGGTATTCGACGGCCTTGTTCTCGGCAAGGTCGGCGCGGACGGCGTCGATCTGGCCGCGGCCCTCGAGGCGGGCCCAGATCTTCTTCACGGAGACCTTCTCCTGCGCGGCAAGCGGAGCGATCGCCTCTTCGACCTCTTCATCGGTGGCCGTGAAGCCCTGCGCCTCGACGACCGAGCGGACGATCGCGCGACGCGCAACCTGACGCTCAGCCGAGGGCACGGCGTCTTCGACGACCTCGTCGTGGGTCTTGCCGACCGTCTGCAGGTAGACCTCCTGGCTGATCCCCTGGTGCTCGAAGCGGTGGATCATCTGGTGGAATTCCTGGTGCGCGTACTCGTAGGCGAGTGCGTGCGGAACCTCGACGCCGGTCTTCTGGATCGCCGCGTCGATCGTCGCGAGGCGGAAGAGCTGCTCGAGACGCTGCTCCTCGCCCTCGGCGAGACGGCTCGCGATGTCTTTGCGAAGCTCGTCGATCGTGTCGACACCGCCGACCTCGAGCGCGAACTCGTCGTCGAGCTCCGGCAGCTGCTTGGCCTTGACCTCGTGCACGACGATGTCGAAGGTGGCGTCCTGGCCGGCGAGCTCAGCCGCGCCGTACTCCTCCGGGAACGTGACCGAGATGGCCTTCTCGTCGCCAGCCTTGAGGCCGATCAGCTGCTCTTCGAAGCCGGGGATGAACCGTCCGGAGCCGATCTCGAGCAGCTGGTTCTTGCCCTCGCCGCCGGCGAACGGCTCGCCGTCGAGCTTGCCGAGGTAGTCGATCACGACGTAGTCGCCGTCCTCGACGGGACGTTCGGCGGTCTCGAGGCGTGCGAAGCGGTCGCGGAGCAGGTCGAGCTCGCGGTCGATCGCTTCGTCGTCGACGCCCGGCTTGCTCTTGCCGACCTGCAGGTCCTTGATGAGCGACGCGTCGACCGAGGGGACGACGCCGACCTCGGCGGCAAACACGAACGGCTTGCCCTCCTCTGGCATCTCGACCTCGCCGACCTCGGGCGAACCGATCGGCAAGATGTTGGCCGCGCGAATGGCCTTCTCGTACCAGTCGTTGAGGTCGGCGCGGATCGCCTCGTCGACGATCGCCTCGCGGCCGACACGCTGGACGATCAGCTTCGGCGGCACCTTGCCGGCCCGGAAACCCGGGATCCGCATGTTGCGACCGACGGCCTTCGCGGCACGCTCGACGGAGCGCTCGAGCAGCTCAGCCGGGACGGTGGCCTCGAGGCGCACCCGCGATTCGGGGAGCTCGGTAGTGGTGGCGATGACTTCGGGGCCGGGCATGAGACGGAGCACACTAATGCTTCGAGGGCCGCGAGCGGCCGCTGCATAGTGCGCGCGAGGCTGCAACGCGCCCCGGTAGCAGGCCGACGCGGGCCGCTGGTCTAGAGTCTCGCGGCGTGCGACGGTCACCGATCGAGAGGATGCGCGCCCGCTGGGTCACCGGCCCTTACGGCCACGGCGCCGCGTTCGGGCTCGACATGGGCGTGATGCTGCGCATGTGGGTCCGCTGGCGGGTCGCGGTCAAACGCGGCCTCATGGACTGACGCCGATTCGGCCCGGCAAGGCGAGCGGCACCGTGCGCTTCTGCGTCGTCGGCGGCGGCATCCTCGGGCTCGCGACGGCCCGGCAGCTGCTGATCGCGCACCCCGGCGCCTCGGTGGTCGTCGTGGAGAAGGAGCCGCAGGTTGCGCTGCATCAAACGGGGCGCAACAGCGGTGTGGTGCACGCGGGCGTGTACTACGCGCCCGGGTCGCTGAAGGCACAGCTCTGCCGGCGCGGGATGGCGCTGATGGAGGCGTACTGCATCGAGCACGGGTTGCCCTACGAGCGGTGCGGCAAGGTCGTCGTCGCGACCGGCAAGCACGAGTTGGAGCGACTCGCCGAACTGCACCGGCGGTCGCTCGCCAACGGCGTGCCGGGGGTGCGGATGCTGGACCAGGCGGAGCTGCGGGAGATCGAGCCGCACGTTGCCGGCGTCGCGGCCCTGCACTCCCCCGCCTCGGCGATCACCGACTTCGGTGCGGTCGCCCGGCAACTCGCCGCGGGTGTGGCGGCCGCCGGCGGCGAGGTCCGGCTGGGCACGGGTGTGGAACGCGTCGCGCACGGGGACCGCGTGGAGCCGCAGACGCCCGTCGTCGTGCTGGCGGGCGGCGAGCGGATCCGCGCGGACCGGGTGATCGTCTGCGCCGGGCTCCACGCCGACCGGCTCGCGGTGGCGTCGGGGGCTTCGGTCTCGCCGCCGATCATGCCGTTCCGCGGCGAGTACA
>JAEZDB010000313.1 GCA_023429855.1 Actinomycetes bacterium | reverse complement strand
GGGCAAGCCCGTCCCGTGTGTGCCCTGGCTCAGCGAGCCAAGGCCCGCGATGCCACCCGCGTCGTCGCGTTGCCGTCCAAACATGCCCCCAGCATCGCTGGTACGCGCCAGCCAAGAGAGACGGTTGTCCGCCAAGCGTCGACCGGCGGTATCTCGGTGCTGTGCCGATGCGGTACGGGCCGACTCAGCGCCGGCGCGGCAGGATCAGCGCGCGCACGTCTCCGAGGTTGCAGCCGTCCTGCATGGTCGCCACCGTGGCCACCAGGCCCGGGCCGTCGGGATTGGGGCTGAACGTCGCGGAGCACTGCGTGTGGCGATCGAGCTCGTTGATCGCTCGGAACTCGACGTCAAGCTGCCGGACCCACACGTCGTCGGGCGAGACACCCAGCCGCCGCGCGGCGCCCCACACGGCAAGCTGCTTGCCGCCCTCCACCTGCACCACACCGGGGACGTGGTCGTACGCGTGATCGAACAGCGAGACGTAGTCGAGGTTCGGGCGCAGAAAGGCCGACGCCGTCATACCGTCGTCGGAGAAATCGGCCAGCACCGCGTTCGACGCCGAGCGCCGGCCTGGAGCCACCATCGGCCGGGTCGCGTCGGCCCACGCCACTCCCGCGGGTTCCGGCGAGAGGCCGAGCCCGCGCCGCTGCGCGGCCCGAAAACGCGAGAAGCGCTCGGCGCCCGTCCACGACGCGGCCGCCACGCCGCTGGCGAGCTCGTCGCCGTCGCGGGTCGACAGGTGGAAGCTCATGCGGAAGCCCGACAGCGTGCCGCGCCGGTGCGTCGGCTCCGTCAGCTCGATGACGCACAACACCGGCACCGGGCCGTCGACGACGAGCGCGTCGGCCCCGGGCGCCATGACGGCGTGGATGTCGCGGATGACGAACGAGTTGTCGAGGCCGACGCCGAGGTGCTCGTGCAAGACCACGTACCCGGCTTGGCGGCCGAGTTCGATCATGGTGACCGGGTCGACGGCTGGTGTGCCGCCGGTCGTGTCGCCGTAGAACGCGTGCGAGCGCGGGAGCTCACCGGCGATCAGGTACGTGCTGTCGCCGGCGCGCTTGGAGTCGGTCACGAAGACCTCGCCCGGGCCCCACTTGTGGACGATCGCGCGGGGGACGGGCTGGTCGAAACTCAGGTCGTCGAATGCGAAGTCGACGGCCTGGCCGGTCCTGACGGTCGGCGCGGCGGTCATGCGGTGGCCTCCTGCACGGGTTCGTCCTGCGCTGACGCCGCGTCGGCAGCGTCGCTCCAGAGCTCGGCCGGGACCGTCCACAGGATCGGCATCACGCCGGGGGTGGTGTGCTCGGCCAGGTGCGTGCCGACGACCGCCCGGTCCCAACGCGACGGCGGCACGCCAGCTTCGTCGGCGGCCCTCCACAGCGCGCGCCAGTCGCGGAACTCGTCGGCCTCGACGGCGTCGAGCATCGCAAGAAACGCGGCGGCGCGTGGGCCATCGGGGACGTTGCCCCGTAGGTAGTCCATCGCCGTCGACAGCTCCAGGTCGTGCGCGTCGATCGCGCCTTCGAGCTCGCGGGCATGCTGGCGAGCTCGCTCGGGCATGCCGGCCGCCGGCTCGTCGGCGCCGAGGGCGCGGAGCACCGTCTCGCGCTGCGCGCGGCCCGGCAGCAGGATCGTGAGCTCGCGGATCACATCGGCCGGCTCGTCGGCGGCGTGCACGTAGTTCAGAAGGAAGTTGCCGCCGGCGAGGCCGTGGCGCAGCTCCCCGGGCTGGCGGCGGGCGGGGTCGGCCGGACCCTTCCAATCCGAGAACCGCACGCTGGCCGGCACGGCCTCGGCGGGCAGCCGCGCGATGATCAGCAGCCCGACGTCGCTGGCGAGCGCGTTGTCGGCCAGCTCCAGCCGGTCGGGCGAGGCGGCGTTCATCTGGTACTGCCACATCGCACGCATCGCATGGGTGCTCATGCCGCCCTTCTCCGCGACGACGATCTGGGCGTCGCGCGTCTCGAACCAGTCGATCGCGGGGTCGAGCACGCGGCGCGCGACGGCGTCGGGCTTGAGCAGGACGAGGCCGTGCCGCGAGAGCACGTCGGCAGCGCGGTCGCCGAGGATGCGCTGGGCATCGGCCCAACCCTCGCGGAAGTAGATGTCGGCGCCGTAGAGCGTGCGCTTGCGGGCGTCTTTACTGAGGGACTCCGGCACCTGCAGGCCGTGGATCTCGCCCACGGTTTCGAGCTGCGTGGTGATCTCGTAGATCTGGGCGGCGTTCATCGCGGGCTCCTCTCGGGGGCGGTCCATTCCCAGAGCACCGGCAGCTCGCCAGACGCGAGGGCGTCTCGGCAGGCGCTGCGTTGCACCTTGCCGCTGGTGGTTTTGGGGATCAGGCCCGCGCCGGTGACGACGACGCGGTGGGGTGGGAAGTCGAAGGCGGCGGCGATCGCGCGCCGCACGGCCGTGAGGGCGTCGGCGGCGGCAGCCTCGTCGAGCGGCGTCGAGGGCGCCTCGATCACGACGACGAGCTGCTCAGGACCAGCTGCCGGATCAGCGCTCGCGCTCGCGAAGGCCGTGGCCGGGCGGCCGGTCAGCGCCGGGTGGCTCTCCGTGGCGACGAGCTCGAGGTCGATCGCATGGTGGTTGACGCCGTTGACGATCACGACGTCCTTGGCGCGGCCCGCGATGAACAAACGGTCTTCGTGGAGGAAGCAGAGGTCGCCGGTTCGCAGCCAGGCCGTGCCGGGTTCGCCGTCGATCTCGGCGCCGAAGATCGCCGCGGTTTCGGCCTCGCGGCGCCAGTAGCCGTCGGCTACGGTCGGGCCGCTGACCCACAGCTCGCCGAGCTGGCCCTCGAAGAGGCGCCGGTGGGTCTGCGGGTCGACGATCGCGAGCTGGTCGGGCGGAGCCGGGACGCCGCATTCGACGAGCACGGTGGCGGGGACGGCCGCGTCGTCGGCGGGCAGCGCGATGCCGCGCGCGAGCGCGTCGCGCTCGAAGGCGACGGTGCGGGACGTCGAGACAGCGGGGCCGTGAGCCGTGACGACGAGCGCCGCCTCGGCGAGGCCGTAGCCCGCGTTGAAGGCCTCGGGCCGCAGGCCGGCTGGCGCGAAAGTGCGGCGGAACGCGTCGGCCGTCGACGCGCGGATCGGTTCGGCACCGCAGAACGCGGTATGCCAGCGTGAGAGGTCGAGCGCCTCGACCTGCTCAGGCGTGGCCCGGGCGGAGCAGAGCGCGTAGACGAAGTTCGGCCCGCCAGACACGGTGATGCCGAAGTCGCTGATCGCCTGCAGCCAGCTAAGCGGGCGCCGCCCGATCGCCTGCGGCGGCGCGAGGCGCGTCGGCGTACCGGCCGCCAGCCCGCAGAAGATGCCCGCGATCAGGCCCATGTCGTGCCACGGCGGCAGCCACGAGTAGCCCTGGTCGCCGCGCTCGCGGCTGAGCGGGAAGTGGTGCTCGTTCACGAGCACCGCGTGCTCGGCGAGGGTGCGGTGGCTGAGCATCACGCCGCGCGGCGCGCTGGTCGACCCCGACGTGTACTGCAGATAAGCGAGGTCGTCGGCAGCTGGCGGGGCCCACCACGGGTCGACCGGCTCGGCGGGGGCGTCGGCGACGCGCAACGCCGGAAGCGCGGCGAGCGACGGCAGGTCCGCGGCGTCGTCGCGCAGGACCTGTTCGAGCTCGGGCGTAGTGAGCACCAGGCTCGCGTCGGCGTCGGCCGCGATCCGGTCGATGGTCGCGAGGTCGCGGGCGGTGCGCTTGGACGACGGCGGAGCCACGGTGACGCCGACGACGCCGGCGGCGAAGCACGCCTGCGTGGCGATCACGACGTCGAGGCCGGCAGGCAGCAGGAGCAGGGCGCGGTCGCCAGCGTCGAGGCGGTCGCGCAGCAGCGCCGCGAGGCCGAGCGCACGGTCGTGCAGCTGCGCCCAGGTCAGGCGGTCGGTTTCGACAAGGCCGTCGGCCAGGAACGCGTAGGCGAGCTCGTGCGGCGCGCGCGCCGCATGGTCGGCAAGCGCCGCGGTCAGCGTGCTCGGGCGGGTGGCGGGCGCGAACGTCACGCGTCGCCTCCTGCAGCTGCAGCCAGCGCCGACGCGAGCAGCGCGCGCAGGTCGCCCACGCTTTCGATCTCCAGGGCGTCGTCCTCTGGCACCTCGGTGAGGCCGAATTCGACCTCGAGCGCCGACACCAGCTCGAGCAGGCCGAGCGAGTCGTAGCCGAGGTCGGCGATCAGCAGCGCCTCGTCGGCGATCGCCTCGGGCGGGTCGATCGGGCAGAGCGAGCGGATCAGCTCATCGACGCGCTCGCGATCGCTCAGTCCGTCGTTGGCGCCGAACGGGCTCTGCGGTGTCGGCGGCGTGCTCATGCGGTGGCCTCCTCGGGCTCGCGGTCCTTGCGGGCCTGCCACGGGCGCAGCGGCATGGCGGCGAGGCGGGCGAAGCTGTCGCACCACGCGGTCGACGAGGCGACGATGGTGTCGATCACGTCGGTGACGACGTGCGTAGCCGGGCGGGGTTCGGTGATCTGGAGGTAGGGCTCGTAGGCGCGCAGCAGGTCGAGCGCGCGCTGCTGACGCGGCGTGAGGTGCTCGCGGGCGAAGGCGAGGAAGAAGCGATCCCACGCGTCTGGCTCGACGAGCTTGGGCTGCCCGAACGGGCCGATGCCGCGGGCGGCGCGCCACGCGTTGAGCGCGTCGACCATGGTCGGGACGACGACGTCGACCTTCGGGGCCTGCGTGCCGCCGGCAATGGTGTAGATCGGCCGCTCGCCAGCGGCGGGCGGCGCGGCAAGGGCGACGTCGGCGAGCACGCGCGTGCAGTCGTCGACGGGGATCACGTCGCAGTAGGCGCCCTTGGCGGCAGGGACGGCGGGGATCGTGCTGCTGGCGATGCCGCGCAGCAGCACGTAGAGGCCGGCGAAGCGCGCGGCCTGGCCGTCGCCGCGGCGGCCGGTGATCAGCGACGGACGCACGATCGTGAGCTGCCCGAAGCGCTCGGTCGCCAGACGCTCGCCAGCGGCCTTCGACCACTCGTAGGTGTTGCGGTAATCGCCCAGCTCGGCTGACTCGGTGGTGCCGGCGCGGCCCGTTGCGTAGGCCGTCGAGACGTGGACGACATGCGTGTCGTCGCCTGCGATCGACTGCAGGCCGTCGAGCGTGGTGACGTTGGCCCGCAGCGCCTCCTCCGGCGCCATGGTCCAGCGCACGTCGGCGGCGTTGTTGACGATCACGTCCCACGGGCCCTGCAGCGCGGCGGGGATCTCACCCGACGCCATGTCCCACGGGATCACGCTGCCGTCTTTGGAGCCGCCGCGGCTGGTGCCGACGATCTCGAGGTCGGCGTTGGCGGGCAGGGTCTTCAGCTCGCTGAGGAGCTGCGCGCCGACGAGTCCGGTGGCGCCGGTGAGCAGGATGCGGCGGCTCATGCCTGCGCCCCCTGCTTCGGGCGGCGGCTGATGTCGTACCAGGCGACCAGCCCCGCGATCGCGACGACGACGGCGACCGTGACGAGGTCGACGTGCACGGTGCCGTAGCCGATCGAGAAGGCCAGGACCACCGGCAGGACGGAGGCGGGGGCGCGGAGCGCGCGGCGCAGCCCGGGTCGCGCGGCAAGGGCCCGCGGCGCTCCGAAGTCGACCGCGAGGACGGCGAGGAACGCGGCCATCCCGAGCCAGAGCGTGGTGATCGGGCCGATTCCGGCATGGCCGAGGGCGCGGTCGACGGCGACCGCAACGGCGAGCTGCACGACGACGGTGAGCGCGACGAGCCCGAAGAGGTCGCCGCGCGACACGGCGCCGCGCTGCAGGGCCCGCTCGGGGTGGTGGACGTCGTCTTCGGGCTGGTCCTCGAGGTCGTCGAGGGTGCGGATCATCAGAAACCACGCGAAGATCAGGACGGCGCCGAAGAGCTGCGCGCGCAGCCAGTCGGGGGCGAGGTCGTCGGCGGAGATGCCCGCGTCGGCATAGCCGGCGCCGGCCACGACGACGTAGAGCGCCAGGATCGCGGCTCGCAGCGCGCGCGGGTAGCGTTCGCCGACCCAGCGCCCGGTGCGCACGAACCACGAGGGGTGCGCGGTGCTCACGGCTACCTCCACGACGCCTCCTCCAGCTCGGCCTCGACGACCTCTTGCTGGCAAGCGCGCAGCGCGCGGTCGACGGCCGCGAAGGCCGTCTGCAACTGGTCGTCGGTCAGCACGAGCGAGCCGCAGAGGCGGATCACCGACGGCGCGCTCAGGCACGGCGATGCGACGATGCCGTGCTCGGCGAGGAACAGCAGCGCTTCGCCCGCGAGCGCCGCCGACTGCATCTCCAGGCCCCAGAGCAGGCCGCGGCCGCGGACGCTGGCGACGACCTGCGGGTAGGCCTGGGCGAGCAACGCGAGTTGCGCCTCGAACGCCGCGGCGATGCGCACGCCGTCGTCTTCGAGCTCGGCGAGGGCCTGGAGCGCCGCGCGGCCAGCCGAACAGGCCAGCGGGTTGCCCGCGAAGGTGAGCGAGTGGAAGGTCGCGTCCTTGAGGAGCGGGCCGTAGAAGTCGGTGGTGGAGACCATCGCGCTGAGCGGGACCACGCCGCCGCCGAGTGGCTTGCCGAACAGGACGGCGTCGGGCTGCAGGCCCGCGTCGACCGCGACCGAGAAGGCACCGCAGCGGCCGAGCCCGCATTGGATCTCGTCGGCGATCACGAAGGCCCCGGCGGAGCGGGCGTCGGCAGTCCACTGCCGGAGCACGTCGGTGTCGAGGATCCGCACGCCCGACTCGCCCTGGATCGGCTCGAAGATCAGCGCGGCCACGTCGCCGGCGGCGACCTCGCGGGCCACCGCGCCGGCGTCAATCGGGTCCAGGTGGGTGACGGCCGCGAGCGACGACTCCACGCCGGTGTGGAACATCGGGTTGGCGGTCGCGGCGAGCGCGCCGAGCGACTTGCCGTGGAAGCCGCCCTCGACCGCGAGGACCCGCGGACGGCCCGTCCCGCGGCGGGCGAGCTTCAAGGCCGCTTCGACGGCGTCGGAGCCGTTCGTTCCGAGCCAGACGCGCTCGAGCGGCGGCGCGAACCGAGCAGCCAGCTCGCGCGTCAGCGCGGAGGTCTGCTCGTTGGCAAGGAGCCGCGTGGAGATCGGCAGCTGGTCGAGCTGCGCGTGGCAGGCCGCGATCACGGCCGGGTGGCGGTGGCCGAGCAGGTTGACGGCGTAGGAGCCGAGGTCGATCAGCTCGCGGCCGTCGTTCAGGCGCACCACAGCGCCTTCGGTCTCGACTTCGTACCCCGAACGCCCGAGCAGGCGCGCAGCGAGCGCCATCCCCGGCGAGCCGTGGTCGCGGTACGCGCCGAACACCTCGTCGGGGTCGGCGTGCGCCGCGGCGCTCGCGGTTGCGAGCGCGTCGATGGGGAGGCCGTCGCCGGTCATCGCGCCTAGTTCGCAGCTCCCGCGCCGGCCGCGTCGAGCGCCTCCCGCTCGACGCCCATCAGCATGTCGTTGCAGTTGCCGCGCAGCGCGCGTACGGCCACGGGGTTGAGCATGTCGGCCAGCAGCGGGATGCCGATCTCGAAGTCGATGATCAGCACCACGCGCGTGAGGCCGGGACTGATCTCGGTCACGGTCCACGAGCCGGTGAACACGTCCATGTCGCCAGCGGTCTGCTCGAAGCGCATCACGCGCGCCTCGTGGTCGAGGAACTCGTTCTCCTCCCACTCCAGGATCGAGCCCTTGAGCACGATCGACCACGACGTGTGGCGCTTCTCCTCGGATTCGACGGAGTTGATGCGCGACCAGCGCACGCACTCCATCACCGCCGGGTACCGCTCCACGTCGACGACGGCAGCCCAGACGCGTTCCACGTCGGCCTGGATCTCCACATCGAGATTGACTCCGGGCATCAGACGCCGCCTCCCCATTCGCGGGGCAGGAACCCCTTTTCGCCGACCGCTTCGGCCAGTCGCAGGTATTCGCGCATCAGCGCCAGCGAGGGGAAGTACCCCTCGGCCGACATCGGATGCGGGGTGCGGCCGACGATGGCGTCGATCGCCTCTGTCAGCGCCACGCAACGCGCGAGCAGCTCGTCGAGGCCGAGGGTGCGGTCGCCGCGGATGAGCGTCTCGCAGTCCTCCGCCAGCGGGTGGCCCTCGATCAGCCGCAGTGCCCAGGCGGGTCGCGCCTGCAGCGCGGGCGCCGGGCGCCCGTCGCGCTCCACGTACGCCAGCGTGACGGCGCAGACCGAGCCGAGGTTGCGCGCCGTGTGGCGCAGCAGACCGAGCTGGCCGTCGGCGTGGGCGCCGCGCGCGTCTTCCATCAGCGCGGGCGTCGGCATGATCATGTGCCAGAACGCGTGGCCCTGCGTGAAGGCGTAGCGCCGGATGTCGCCGTCGATCTGCTTCATCGCGCGCCTCCCAGGTCGATGCTGAGCGCGGAGAGCGGCAGCCCGCGCTTCCACTTGGCGCGGACCATTCCGACCTCGTACATCCGCAGCAGGAACGCCTCGGCGGCGCCGTCGCCGGTGGGGTGGTCGAAGGTCGTCTCGTCCTCGCCCTTGGAGTCGACGAAGCCCTTCCAGAGCTCGGCCTCCTCGGGCTCGAGCTCCCAGCCGGTGCCGTGCAGCTCGCTCGTGAGCAGACGGCGCTTGCCGATTGGCAGCAGCGTCAGCTCTTCGTGCTCCCAGGCCAGGTCGGGCCCGACGGCGGCGAGCGACAGGTCGGTGCCGAGCAGCTCGCTGCCGAGCGCGAGCACGTGCGCGGTGTAGGGCGCAAGCGGCTCGCCCTTGGCGGGCAGCTGGATGATCGCGTCGTACTGGGCGCTGAGATCGGGGAAGGCCTGCACCTGCTCGGCGAGCCACTTGTCGCCCGAGAACGGCACGCCACGCGCGTGGAGGACGGCATGGAACGCCTCCTCAACGCCCATCCGGCCGACCGTCGCGGCGGTGAGGTCGCTGCCGGCGGCATGTGCGAGCGCCGCCATGGCCAGCGACTCGCGGGCGCGCTCGGCGTACTCGCGCGTGAGCAGGTCGCGGGCGACCTCCTGGGTGGAGCGACCGGAGGTGGTCGGCTGCACCGGCTCGCCTTCGATCACCACGCCGAAGGCGATGCGGTGCAGCAGCTTGAGCTGCTGCTCCTGGGCGGTGGTACCGAACTCGCCGACCATCGGGCCGTCGGACGCGAGCGCTGCCTCAGCCTGGGCGTAGAGCGCTTCGATCTCGGCCGTCGCGCGGGTCCAGGCGTCGACGCGCAGCGATCCCACCCAATGCTCGAGCGGCACGGCCGACGTGTTCGTCGTCGGTCCGACGATCACCATGTCGAGGTCGGAGAGCTTGTTGCCCTGGTCGATCGACAGCGAGCCGCCGGCGATCACGGTGTCGCCTTCGTCGCGCAGGTAGTCGATGAGCTCCAGCACGTCGGCCAGGCCCTGCTCGTGGTAGCCCTGCAGGCGGGCTTCGAGGCGGCTGGTCCGCTCGCCCATGGTCGGCGCGGTCATGCGTTGGCCTCTTTCAGGATCTCGGCGGTCCCCGCGCCGCCGTCGACCCGCAGGCGCATGCCCGAGGTGACGGCCGACGTGAGGCCAGGGATCTGGACGACGGTGGGGATGTCGAGCTCGCGCGCGACGACGGCGACGTGGGTGAGCGGGCTGCCGCGCTCGATCAGCAGGGCCGACGCCGACGACAGCGCGCCCACCCAGCCCGGGTCGGTGCGGTAGGTCACGAGGATGCAGCCGCTCACGTCGCGCGGCGTGTCGACGACGCGCGCCTCGGCCTCGACGACGCCAGGGCACGACGGCCGGCCGTGGAGCACGCCGTCGATCAGGCCGCTCGGGCCGTCTTCGACCGGCACGTTCTCGACGTAGGCGCCGCGCTGCGGCAGACCCTGCGTGTAGAAGCGCGCCGGCGGCGCGCCGGTCGCGCGCTGCTCGGCTTCGCGCCGGCGCCGTAGCGCGACGAGACCGCGCAGCTCGCCCTGGTCGGTCGAACCGTGGAACACCCCCCGCAGCTCCTCGAGCCGCAGGTAGTAGACGTCGCGCCCAGTGTCGATCAGCCCCTGGCGGGCAAGGTCTTCGCCGACCGCGCGCATCAGCCGGCGCACCATCGCGAACACGCGCGAGCGGGCGAAGCGCACGTTCTCGCGGTTCATCAGCGAGGCCTGGACCTTGCGGCGCATCAGCCCGTAGAGCGCCCGCTGCGGCAGCGAAAGTCGGCCGTCGAGCCACTCGTCGGCGCTGCGATCCTGCGCGGTCCCTTTGCCACCGGCGCTCGGTGCTGCCGGGAGCTTGACCGCGTCGGCGAGCATCGCCCACGCCTGGGTCGGGTCCTCGCGCAGGTCGGGCTCCTCGAGCTTCATCTCGTTCAGGGCGCGGTCGCCGAAGTCGGCGAGGTAGCGGTCGAGCTCAGCGCGCAGCCAGGCGGCGCCAGCCAGGTCGCTGGCCTCGAGCGCGACGCGCAGCTGGTCCGGGTCGGTCGTGGTGACGAGCGCGGTGAGGTCGGCGTCGTCCTTGATCCGGGTCGCGATCGCCGTCAGCCGCTCGGGCGGCAACGCCGACTCGACCTCGTCGCTGTCGACCTTGACGGCCTGCCACAGGAACCACTCGGGGGCATCCGGCAGCCACTGCTGGGTGAGGCCGTAGAGGATGCCGAGCGACAGGCTGATCACGGCGTCGAGCACGGCCGTCGGGCCCCAGTGCTCGGCCATCCAGCCCTCGAGGTCCTCGTAGGCGGCCCAGGCTTCATGGGCCGGGATCTGGTCGAGGTCGAGCTGCTCGAAGTCGGCGTAGGCTTTGGCGAACTCGTCCAAGAACGTGCGGGTCGTGCGGCTCGCGGTCAGGAAACGGCGGGCGAACGTGACACCCGTCTTCACATGGACGGCGCGCTCGAGCGGACGCGGCAGGTGCCGCATCGGCCGCTGTGCCTTGCTGATGTCGAGCGGCGCCTCGCGGATGCCCGCCGTCGCGGCGAGCACCTTCTGCTGGATCTGCGGCAGCGGCACCAGGCGCAGCACGCCGTACCAGGAGAGCACGTTGTAGTAGACGCGGCCGTCGAACTGCCCCAGCAGGTGGTCGGTCCACGGGCGCATCTGCCGCAGCTGCGAGGCGGGGACTCCGAGCTCGCGGCAGTAGTCGAGGTAGACGACGCCGTAGATGTGGCTCGCGAAGCTGAACGTGAGCGGGGCCGTGATCTCGCCGAAGTTCTCGACGATGTTTGCGTTGTCCCACAGGCGCGTGTGGCGCCCAGGGGCCGGCGCCGACGACGACCTCGGGGCAACCGCCGACGTGACCGGGCGGGACTGCAGCAGCCACAGCCGCCCGTCGGCAAAGCCCCACTCGACGTCTTGCGGGGCGCCGAAGTGCGCCTCGATCGCGAGGCCGACGCGGCGCAGTTCGTCGACCTGCGCGGGCGTGAGCGCGAGCGACAGGCGCCGCTCGGGCGACTCGGCGACACCGGTGATGCCGGTACCGCTCGCGGCGCGCTCGAACCGCTGCTCCTTCTCGCCGATCTGCGTGGCGATGATCGTGCCGTCGTTGCGTCGCACCGTGAGCGTGTCGGCGTCGACCTCGCCGGAGACGAGCCCCTCGCCGAGTCCGTACACGGCGCTGAGCACGAGCTCGTCGACGTCGCCGCTCGTCGGGTTGATCGTGAACAGCACGCCGCTCACGTCGCTCTCGACCATCGCCTGGATCACCACGGCGGTCTGGATCTGCTCGACCGGCAGCCCGTGGAGCAGGCGGTAGGTGAGGGCCCGTTCTGACCACGCGGAGGCCCAGCACTCGGCGACCGCCCGGGTCACCGCGTCGAGACCGCTCACGTGCAGGAAGGAGCTGCCCTGGCCCGCGAACGAGTGGTCGTCGCCGTCCTCGCCGACGGCGGAAGACCGCACCGCGACGTAGCCGCCGCCCGCGGCGTCGTAGGCCTCGGCGATCCGTCGCTGGGCCGGCACGTCGGCTGCGGCGGCCGTGATGAACCGGCGGATCTCGTCGGCGGCGGACGGGGCCGTCTGCGGAGTCAGCCCGACGAGGGCGGCGTGCACGGCGCTGCGCAGCTGTGCCGTGTCGAGCAGCGTGTCGAGCACGGCCGTCTCGACGATCCCGAACGGCGGCACGTTGAAGCCCGCGTCTCGCAGACGAAGGAGCTGGGCGCCCTTTCCGCCCGCCGTCTGCACGGTATCCGGAAATCTCGAATATGTGGTCGACGGTGAGGCCATGAAAAACGTGTGGTAACCACGGGTTCCCGTGGTAGTGGGCGCGCTCCTCGGTGCGGTGGCGCGTGTGCTTCGAAAGGTCCCCATGCTGGCGAGCGGGTGGTCGCGTGGGGGTGCTCTGGGACGGAGCCTCGTCATGGTCCCTGATCCGCGGGCCCATTTCCGAATGGCGTTCTGGAATCTGTCTCCGCAACGTACCGTTTCCGTATCCAAATGGAAAGGGCTACGATCGCGGCGTGAAGTTTGGCCTCGCGATCTCCCTGACCGACCGCACGATCGGGCCCGCCGAGGTTGCCCGCTTGGCTGAAGAACGCGGTTTTGAATCGCTGTTTGTGTCAGAACACACGCATTTTCCGGCGAGCGTCGCCGACCAGCATCCAGGGGCCACGTTCCCCGACGCCTACACCCGGACGCTCGATCCGGTCGTCGCGCTCACGGCGGCTGCGGCCGTCACTGAACGCCTGCGGCTGGGCACGGCGGTGATGCTCGTCGCGCAGCACGAGCCGTTGGTGACGGCCAAAGCGCTCGCCTCCCTCGACCTGTTCTCGGGCGGACGCCTGGAGATCGGTGCTGGAGCAGGGTGGCTGGAGGGGGAGCTCGCCAACCACGGCGTCGCCTACGGCACGCGGTTCGGGCACCTGCGCGAGCACGTGGCGGCGATGCGCGAGATCTGGCGCGAGGAGGTCGCGTCGTTCGAGGGTGAGCACGTGCGGTTCGACCGCGTGTGGAGCTGGCCGAAGCCCGTGCAGGTTGGCGGGCCACCGGTGCTGATCGGTGGCGACGGCCCCAAAGTGCTCGACCGCGTCCTCGCCTGGGGCGATGGGTGGCTACCGCGCGCGCCAGGCGGGCTCGACGAGTTGGCGCCGCGGGTGCGCGAGCTCAACGAGCGCTGCGACGCTGCAGGGCGGCCGCGGGTTCCGGTCACGCTCTACGGCGCGGCCTCTGACCCGGCTTCGCTTGAGGCCTACGAGGAGCTCGGTGTCGACCGGGGCCTGTTCAAGCTGCCCTCGGCGGGGGCAGGCGACGTGGAGCGAGCCCTCGACGAGTTGGTCGCGGCCGTCCAGAGTCCGACGGTTTCTTAAGTAGCGGCGAAGGGCTGGCGCGTCGGCGCCCGGCGCGCGAGACTGCGGCCCATGTTCAATCCGCGCCAACGTCAGCGCCCGCGCGACATCAACGGCCTCGTGTTTCTGTTCTTCCTCGCGGCCGTCCTCGTCGCCGACTACGTCGTCCTCATCGGCAAGGAGCCGTTCGGATCATGAGGTTCCGTTGGCTTGTCGGCATGGTGATGGTCGGCTTCGGTGTGATCGCCGCAAGCTGGGGGCTGTTCGACGTGATCCAGATCGGTGAGTGCGGTGGCGACGACGGGGCACCTCCGTGCCCGCCCGAGGCGCTGCCGTCGATCGCCGCGCTCGTCGTCGGACTGGGCTCGGCCATTCTCGGTGCGGTTTTCGCGCGCTCCGGGCGTCTGCTTGTCGCGCTCTTCGGGCTGCTGCTGGCCACCGGCTCGTTGGCGGTCTACCTCTCGCTCTTCGGCCCGAACGCCGAGGTCGGCTCTGCGCCGGCTGAGGGGGCCAAGCTGCTCCCGGCCGGTCTCGGCGGGCTTGGTCTCCTGCTGCTGCTCGTGTCGGCCAAGCCGAATCCACCGCGGATGGTCAGCGGCGGCAGCTCTGGCAACTGGGGCGACGGCGGCTGGGACTCGGGCGACTCCGGCGGCGACTCCGGGTGCAGCAGCGGCTGCGGGGGCGGCTGCGGCGGTGGCGGCGACTGAGGGACGCCCGGCCGTCACCTCGCGCGGCACGGCTCCGGGTTCACCCC
>JAEZDB010000500.1 GCA_023429855.1 Actinomycetes bacterium | reverse complement strand
CCGTCGCCCGGCTCGCGCCCGCGCTGCTCGAGGTCGAAGCTGCGCCTGCCGCGTTGGACGAAGCCGGAGCCACGCCGCAGGCCAAGCCGGCGATGCGTCGCTGGGTCCCGGGCCGCCTGCCGGGCGATCCGGTCCTGACCGCCGACCACCTCAGCCTGGCCCGGGGCGGCCGTCCGGTGCTCCGCGACGTCTCGCTGCAGCTCGCCCCGGGGGAGTCGGTGGCGATCACCGGCGAGAGCGGCTGCGGCAAGTCGTCGCTGCTCCTGGTGCTCGCCGGCCTGCTGCCCGAAGACGGCGGCACCGTGCGGATGGCGTCGGAGCCGACGACGACGCCATACGGTGCTGAGCGGAGATCGACGGAGGTGGTGCTCGTGCCCAGCGCGCCGCACCTGTTTGGCGGCTCGATCGCCGCGAACCTGCGACTCGCCGCGCCCGACGCCACGGAGGCCGACCTCCGCCGTGCGCTGGCCGCCGTCGGCCTCGCGGAGTGGGTCGCCGAGCTGCCGAATGGCGTCGACACGCTGCTCGGCGACGACGGCGTGACGGCCTCGGGCGGGCAACGCCAGCGCCTCGGGCTGGCCCGCGCCTACCTGTCGCCCGCGCCTGTGCTCCTGCTCGACGAGCCCGCCTCGCACCTGCCCGAGGCCGACGCGCTTGCGGCGCTGCGGGCCGTACTCGGGGCACGCCCTGGCCGCTCGGCGTTGCTTGTCTCCCACCGCGCGAGCGAGCAGCGGCTGGCCCGCCGCGAGCTGCGGCTCGAAGGCGGCGTCCTTGGCAGGCCCTCCGCCGCTGGCAGTGCCCCAGCGACCCGCACCGTCCTGGCGCACTGACCCCGGTCACATATGCAGACCCCTCCTGCAAACCTGACCGGGGGTTGAGAGCCCGGCACGGCCGACTCCGGTCACATATGCAGACCGCTCCTGCAAACCTGACCGCAGGTGCAGGTGCGACGATCACCGCCATGAGCGCGCGCACGACCTACGACCTCACCGACGGGATCGCGACGATCACGATGGACGACGGCAAGGTCAACGCCGTCGCGCCCGAGCTCAGCGCCGAGCTCCTCGCCCACCTCGACCAGGCTGAGCGCGACGAGGCCGTCGTGATCCTCACCGGGCGGCCCGGGCGCTTCTCGGCCGGCTTCGACCTCCGCGTCCCTGGCGACCAATGGGGCCCGATGATGATCGCCGGCGCCGAGGTTGCGAAGCGGCTGCTGGCCTTCCCGCGGCCGACGGTCGTCGCGTGCAACGGGCACGCGATCGCGATGGGCGCCTTCCTCCTGCTCGCGGCCGACTACCGGATCGGCGTGCGCGGCGACGCGCAGATCGGCCTCAACGAGGTGAAGATCGGCCTGACGCTGCCGTGGTTCGGCATCGAACTTGCCAAGCACCGCCTCCCGAACCAGCACTTCGACCGCTGCACCGTGACCGGGCCGCTGTTCGGCCCGGAGGAGGCCGTGACCTACGGGTTCCTCGACGACCTCGTCGACGCCGACGACCTCGTCGACGCAGCTCGCGCGAAGGCCGAGGAGCTCGCGGGCCTCAACGCCGTCGCGCACGCCAACACCAAGCTGCGCATCCGCGGCGACGTGATCGCCGGCGTGCAGCGCGGCATCGACGCGATCGCGGGCGAGCCGATCACCGAATGGTGAGCCGCCGCTGAGCGCCCGCTAGGCGTCCTCGGGTTCGCCCGGCTCGGGCGCGAGCTGCACGTCGAAACCGAGTTCGCGCGCGAGCGCCACCGTCTGGTCGGGGTCGAGGATCGCGTCGCGCACCTGCGCGGCCAGCGGGTCCAGGCCCGTGATCGTCGACCCACGCAGGTCGGCGCTCGTCACGTCGATCCGGTGCAGGGTCGAGCCGGTGAGGTCGACGCGACGCAGCCTCGCGTCTTTGCAGCGCGCGCCCGTGAGGTCGGCGTCGATCATCCGCACGTCGGTGAGCACCGCGCCCTCGAGGTCGGCGCCGCGCAAGTTCACAAACGACCAATCGCCGCCGTCGACGACGAGCGACCCGAACGTGCAGTCCTGGAACGTGCTGCCCACGAGCTTGCAGTCCTTGAAGGTGGCGTCGAAGAACCGGCAGCTGATGAAGGTGCAGTTCGCGAAGGCCGTCGCGTTGTGGGTCGACCCGCCGAAGCGGCAGTCGACAAACGTGCAGTTCGTGAACGACGCCCCGGTGCTCTCGGCGTCGGTGAGGTCGGCGTCGCGGAACTGCACGCCATCGTGCTGCTCGTCGCTGATGTCGGTGCCGTCCCAATCCAGGTCGCGCAGTTCGGTCATCGCGCTGGAGCCTACGACGCGGCTCGACCTCGTGGCTGACCTGGCTTGACCGGGCCGTTTCTCCCGCGACCGTTCCCGCGGGAGGACGCTCGGAGGAGACGGACGACTGTCGCCCGCCGTAATTCGGTCTCCTGGAGGTCCCGATGGCTACCGCAACGTTCACCAGTCGCACGGTGGAGTCCACCGATCCGAGTCTCTCGGCGGAATCGAACCGCCTCGTCACGCAGGAGCTGCGCCGAGTGATCGGTCGCGACCGCGTCAGTTTGCCGAACGGCGCGGCCGACCACCGCTCGGAGCAGCACGCCACGCACTCGAGCCTGATGGCCGCCGCGCTGTCGATCAAGTTCGAGATCTTCCTGGTCGGTCTGATCGTCGCGATGGCGACGCTGATCGCGGTGTCGATGGCGCTTGAGAGCTGGTTCCTCATGGCCTTCTCCTTTGCGCTGCTCTTCCCTGCGGCGGCCCTCGTCGCGACGTCGGTGATGAAGCTGTTCGACGACCACGAGCACCTCGACCCCGACACGGCGGCTCGGCTCAGCGCCGAGGGCGTCGGCGACCCCGACCACATGTTCAACGAGCTCGTCCACGACTTCGACGGCGGGGCGTCAACCCGCTAAGGCGCTGCGGGCTCTGCGCCCGCGTTCCGAACGCGATCCCGCCGCGTGCGGATGACCGCGACGATCTCGGCACGCGTCACGGGCGTCGCTCCGAGCGCGATCGCCTTGGCGCGGCCGTAGTCGGGAAGGTCGTAGTGGTCGAGCCACGGCCGGCTGGGCCGGTGCTGCAACCACTCCGGCTGCAGGCCGAGGCGCTCGGCGAACGCCGCCAGCTCGGCGTCGGTGTCGGCGATCAGGTGGCACCACACGCGTCCCCGCCACTCCCAGATCGCCTCGTCTACGTACACGCCCATGACCGGCCGTGACGTTAGTGCGGGCGCCCGAATGCGCCCAAGCTGAGCGATCGTCAAGAGCTGCGTTGACCATTACATCGGTCTGTGTAACTGTTGATCGTGCAACGTTGCCACCGACAGAGGGCAGCCGCGCACATCGCCATCGGGCGAGCGTCCCGTCTTGCAGCAGCGCTCGCCCGGATGGCTTGACTTCTCCCTGTCCCAAGGCGAGTCCATGAAAACCCGAGCCCCCGATCCCCGCACCGCCCGCACCCGCGCCGCGATCATCGCTGCGACCGAGCTGCTCCTGCGCGCCGAGGGCAGCCACGCCAGCGTCGCGCAGATCGCCAACCAGGCCGGGGTGTCGGTGGGCTCGGTGTACCTGCACTTCGGAAGCAAAGACGAGCTGGTGGAGCAGCTGGTGCTACTCGCCTGGGAGCGCCGCCGATGGCAGTTCGACGCGGCACGGGAATTCGACGAACCGCTCGCCCGGGTCGTGGCCTTCGGCGAGGCGCTCGTGGAGTTCGCCCACACGGAGCCGGTGGCGTACCGCGCGCTGCGCCTCCGTGCGCTCGATCCGTCGACCACGTCGGCGCTGACCGAGCAGACGCTGCTGGCCGACCACCTCGTCAAGCTCGAAGCCGACCTCGCGCAGGCCGTCGATCGTGAGCAGCTCGCGGCGGCGCCAACCACGCTGGCCGCGGTGCTGCTCGCGACGTGGACCGGGCTGGCCGAGCAGCTCGTGCGCCGCGATGGGCTGCAGCTTGAGACCGACGTGGCCGCCGCCGTACGCTCGGCTGCTGCGGGCGTGCTGCGGGCTGGTCTGGCGGCGCCCGCCGCGATCGTCGGCTGACGCCGCCGGTGCGCTACGCGCCGTCGGCGTCTTCCGCCTGCTGGCGGATCGTCTCGCCGAAGGCCCGGTCGGTTTCGGCAGCGATCGCCGGCGGTAGCTGCTGCAGGAAGATCTGCGCGCCGAGCGGACGGATCTGATCGATCGTCGCCGCGATCTGGGGCCACATCTCCTCGGGGCGCCCGGCGGCGTCGAACGGCTCCCAGACTTCGTCGAGGATCATCTCGACGAACGCCCGCGCCGCCTCTTCGCAGAGCCGGTTGACGAGCTCGGTCAGCTTGATCGCACGCTCGATCGGCACGCCGTGGCTGACGACCTCGTCGGCCGTGTTGAGCAGTTCGGGGTTGGGGATCGTGAAGGACCCGTCGGCACGCGGCACGATCATCCGCTCCGCGATCGCCCGCTGAAAGGCGTCGTCGGGCAGCGGGCCATAGCGCTCGAGCAGCTCCTTGGCGCTCGCGACGCCGGGGTGCGCCTCCTCCTGCATCGGAGCGAGCACCGTGCGGCGCAGCGCGAGCAGGCGGTCGGCGGCGTCGGCGCGCTTGATCAGCAGCCGCTCGACGAGCCGCAGCGGCAAACCGTCTTCTTGCAGCTGCTGGATAAGCCGCAGCCGCTCGACGTGCTCGTCGCCGTAGTACCCCACGCGGCCGCGCATCTCGGGGCCCGGCAGCAGGCCGCGGGTCTGATGGCTGCGCACGTTGCGCACCGTGAAGCCGGTCTCGCGGGCGAGCTCGTCGATGGTCAGGTCACCCACGAGGGCATCGTAGAGCGACAATGAAGCGATGCGCGACAGCGACGCTGCCACCGACCCGGACCTCGTGATCGCTGGGGTCGACGTGCTCGTCGCTCCTGGCGATCTGCGCGAAGACGTCGACCTCGTCGTCGCGGATGGCCGCGTGGCGGCGATCGACGCGGCGCCGGCGGGGGCGCGGACGCGTGCTGCCGCGACCCTCGACGGCGCCGGGCTGCTGGCGACGCCGGGGCTGGTGAACGCCCACACGCACTCGGCCGAGAATCCGATGAGGGGCCTCGCCGACGGCGCCGCGCTCGAGCCGTGGCTGGCGACCCTGATGGCCTCCGGCGGGCACTTCACGGCGGAGGACCACTACTGGTGCGCGCTGGCGAGCGCAGCGGAGATCCTGCTCAACGGCGGGACCAGCGTGATCGACCACCTCGTGATGACGCCGATCTCGAGCGCGTCGTTCGACGGGGCGATGCGGGCGTACCGCGACGCCGGGATTCGCGGTGGAGTGGCGCCGCTGCTGTCGGACGCCGACGCGACCGTCGCGCTTGCGGCCGACCTCGGCCTCGACGTGCACGGCCTCACCGCGCTGATGCCCGAGCAGGTGCCGCAGCTCACCACGCAGGAGATGCTCGACCGCACGGCCGACGCGATCGCTCGGTGGCACGGTGCCGAGGGCGGGCGGCTCCACCTGCTCGGCGGCGCCAGCGGCGTGCAGTGGGCGGGCGAGGAGCTGATCGGCGGGATGGCGGCGCTCGCGCGGTCGACCGGCACGACGATGCAGCTGCACTGTGTGGAGACGCGCGTGCAGGCTGCGGCGTGCCGGCTGAAGTACGGCCGGTCGGCGGTCGAGGCGCTGGCGTCGTTCGATGCGCTCGGGCCGGAGGTGTCGCTGGCGCACTGCGTCTGGATCGAGGAGGGCGATGTCGATCTGATCGCCGGCGCCGGCGCGGTCGTCGTCCACAATCCGGCGGCCAACCAGCGGCTGCGTTCGGGGCGCGCTCCGATCGCGGCGCTGCTCGCGGCCGGCGCTCACGTCGGGATCGGCACCGACGGCGCCGCCTCCGGCGACGATCAAAACCCGTGGATCGCGATGCGGCTCGCCGCGCTGATCCACCGCGCGCCCGACGAGCCGTGGGTGAGCGCCGTCGAAGCGCTTGGGATGGCGACGGCTGGCGGCGCGCAGGCGCTCGGCGTGCCAGGGCTCGGCACGCTGCAGCCCGGCGCCCCGGCCGACCTGGCGCTGGTCGACCGTCTCGGCC
>JAEZDB010000286.1 GCA_023429855.1 Actinomycetes bacterium | reverse complement strand
CGCCCACGCCGCCGCCAACCACGCCGACGCCGATCCCGACCCCGACGCCGATCCCGACCCCGACACCGACCCCGACGCCGCCCGGCGACCCGCATTCGTTCCGTCTCAAGCGCGACATCGTGGGGCTCACGCCGCCTGCGCCGCCCGCGGAGGGGGCGTACGTCGCGTCGGACTTCACCTGCCACTCGTTCCGGCTCAAGTGGAATCCGGCCACGATCGTCATCGGCACCGTCGAGCACTACGGCGTCACGTACCCAGGCTCGCCGCCTGGCGGGGTGTTTACCCCCGGCCCCGACACCGAGATGGTGATCACCGGGCTCGAGCCCGACACCAGCTACGAGCTGTCGACCACGGCCTACGACCAGGACTTCACCGACTCGCTGCCGCTCAAGCAGCGCCTGCGCACGCTCGTCTGCCCGACCACCCCGGAAGACGACCTCGGCGCGCCAGGGCCACCGGAGGACGACGTCGCAGAGACAACCCCAGAACAGCACCTGGAGTCCGACGGCACGCCGCCTGGCACGTCGGCGTACGCCTACAGCCTGCGCGGCAGGACGGCCCTGCGGACGCTCACCCGCGGCACCGTGGCACTCACCGGCGGCCTCGACCTCGAGGTGGCCAAGTCGAACGGCGACGTGAGGGGCGAGTTGACACTGGGCGACGCCACGGGGCGCCTCACCGGGATCGGCTTCTTGCCGCTGACGGCAAGACTCGGCTTCGCGACGCAGGACCCGGCAGCGGGCCGACTAGCCGGCAGCGCGCTGCGGGTCAGCACCAAACTGCGAGTCCACGTCAAGACGCTCAAGCTCTTCGGCGTGATCCGGCTGCCGGTCGGCCCTGGCTGCTCGTCGAAGGCGCCGTTCAACGTGACGCTCCAGTCGACGGCGCAGCGCTTCGACCCGCGCCAGGGCGGACCGGTCGCGGCCACCTTCAAGCTCGGCAGCCTCGGCGGCTGCGCCGCGCTCAACAACCTTCGCTCGCCGCTGGCCACGGGTGGCGACGGCAGCACGATGACCGTGCACCTCGCGCCGTCGGCTTAGCCGCGCGGCGCAGGCACTCCGAGTGCGTCGGTGAGAAAGGCGAGCTGGTCAGCGACGGCCCGCTCGAACGCGTCGCCGACGTAGATCTCGAAGTGGCCATAGGGGTAGCGGTTGACCGTCACGTTGGGCAGACCTCGGCCGGCACGCACCGTCGGCCCGACCGGCGCGACCGTGTCGGCGTCGCACGCGCAGATCAACACGGGGGTCGAGCCGCTTCGGCGCACCGCCCGCCCCGGCCGGTAGAGCGCCAGCGTCAGCACGAGCCGAGCGGCGATCGCGTTGATGATGAGCGCGCCCGCCGGGTTGATCAGCACCCCCCAGAGCGAGTCCGACGCCTTCGGCACGGTGCGATCGCTGGGCGCCAGGTTCGGACCGAGGCGCCGCTGCAGCGACGGGAACCGGCGCACCCACCGGCTCGTCTTGGCGCTCATCACCGTGCCCGGCTCAGCCTGGTCGCTCGCGCCGCTGAGGGAATCGTGCGAGGCCAGGAACGCCGGCATCCAGCGGGTGCCGGCCATCGGCACGAGCAGCGGCCGGCGGCCGAACAGCCCGCCGACCGCGTCAGCGATGGCGACGCCGAAGAGCGCGGCCGCGCTCGGCGGCCAGGTGACGAAGCGGCGCCAGGTGGACGCAAGCCCGTCGGTGAACGGGCACTGTGCGACAACCGCCGCCAGGCCGTGGTCCTCAGCGCTGATCTGCAACACGTGGCCGCCGCCGAACGACGTGCCCCAGATCGCAATCCGCGAGGTGTCGACGCCGCTCAGCCCGGTGCGCGCGAAGGAGAGGGCCGCATGCCAGTCGTCGAGCTGCGCACGCACGTCGACGATCTGCCGTGGCGTGCCGTCGCTGTCGCCGAAGCCGCGGTAGTCGAACACGAGCGCCGCCATGCCTGCAGCGGCGAAGCGCCGGGCGTAGGAGTCAAGGCGCATGTGGCGGGTGCCGCCGAGCCGGTGCGCGAGGACGACGAGCGGTGGCGGCGGCGTCCCATCGCCGCCGCCAACCGGACGGTAGAGCCAGGCGGAGCACCGAACACCGCGCGAGTAGAACACCACATCCTCGCGGCCAGGGGCCACCGCGACGAGCGGGTCGGGCTCGGTGGTCTCGGTGCTCACGTTGTCATCTCTCCCGGGGGTCTCGCCAGAGTCTTGATTGGTAATCAAGAGGTGCGACGGTACCCTGCTCTTCAATGCCGGTCAAGAGGAGGCCTCGCACCGATGGCGCGTAACCGCCCGACCCAAGACCGCGATCTCAAACGGGCGGAAATCGTTGACGCGGCCGCCGAGCTCTTCGTGCGCGACGGCTACGACGCGACGTCGATGAGCGCCCTCGCCAAGCGCGCCGGGGTCACCCCGAACACGATCTACTGGTACTTCGACGACAAAGACGCCGTGCTCGTCGCCGTCGTGTCGCAGATCACCCGAGCCGCTCAGGCCGAGTACGCGGAGCGCGACCTGCCGACGCTGGCCGACCGGCTGCTCTGGCTCGTCGGCGTCTTCGAGCGGCTCGACTCGCTGACCGTCACGATCCACGCTCGCGCCGGGGTCGCGCCGGCCGTCGCCGCCTGGCACACGCGCTTCCACGAGGCGAGCGACGCGTGGTTCACCGCCGAGATGCACGCGCACCTGGAACGCGGCGGCCGGACCGTCCCCAGCGATGCCGAGCTCGCCACGACCGCGCGCCTGTGGACCTACGCCATCGAGGGTCTCGTGGCACACGAGTCGAGCGCGGCCTCGCGGCGCGAGCTCTGCGAGCTGCTCGTCGCCCAGCTCGAGGCCAGCGCCGCTGCCATCCACCACTGACGGAAATACCCCGACACATTTGTGGACGTGCGCACTATCACACGCTACGGTGCGAGCAGAGGCCCCCGCCTCGTGTCCCCAGTCCCACGCTGCACCTGATCTTCATCGCAGGGCATCAACGAGGGAGCCCACTCGTGTCCTTCCAGTCCCGCATCCGGTTGCTCGCGCTCGGCGCGCTCGCTACCACAGCCGTGCTCGGCAGCCCGAGCGCGCAGGCCGCGCAGTCGGCCACGCTGAACTACAAGTGCAAGACCCCGCTCCTGGGAACCAACCAGGTGACGATCTCGACGTCGATCGACCTTCCCGACACCTGGCCGGGCGGGGTGCCGACCGGTCCGTGGCCGATCACGGGCAGTATCACCTTCAACGGGACGACGGCACAGCAGCTGATGCTGATCGAGGGCCTCCACTCGATCGCCGGCGCAGGTGCCGCCGCGCAGTCGAGCGCGCTCAAGACCGCGTACGTCTCGCCCGGAAGCGTCACTGACGTCCGCGTGCCGCTGACGATCCCCAAGAAGGTCGTCGGCGAGAACGTGAGCGGCGGCTTCGTGCTCCCCTTCACCGCGACGTATCCGTCGCAGCCCGCGATCGGCCAGTCTGGCGACTACCGGGTCCGGCTTTCGGGACTCGACCTGAACTTCGCGGCACGTACCGCCGAAGGCGCCCAGATCCCGGGTATGGTCACGCCGCCCACCGACGTCGACCGCCAGCCCTACGCCGACCTCGACGGCGACCCGGCGACGTTCAACATCCCCTGCAAGCTCGACCCCGCAAGCCAGAACACGCAGATCGCGTCGTTCGTCGGGATCGTCGACGAGTTCGACTTCCAGGCGCCCTCGACCCCGGGCGACTCCCCGGACTACACCGACGCCGACGTCACCTGCAACGCCGTGCGCCTGCGCTGGCTGCCGTCGACCGACGAGCCCGGCGGCTCTGGCCTGAGGGAGTATCGCGTCGAATGGGAAGGCAGCCCGTCGGGCGGCTTGACCGTGCCCTCCTCGGCGACCGACGTGTGGGTCGGCGACCTTGCCGCTGACACCGAGTACACGTTTCGCATCATTGCCGTCGACCACGCCGGCAACATCTCCGAGGCGCTCGTGCGGACGGTCCGTACGCTGCTGCCGCCGCCCTCCGCCC
>JAEZDB010000186.1 GCA_023429855.1 Actinomycetes bacterium | reverse complement strand
CCCAACCCCCCCCCCCGCCCCCGCCCCCGGGGCCCCCGGTCGCTGCGCCCCCGGGCCCCACGGTCCGTCTGAGATTCGGGGGTAACGAGGCCACCCCAGATGCGGCCTACGCGCCGCTCTGCTGCTCCTGCATGAGGCGCTGGTTGATGGTCGCCTGCATCTGCTGGAGGCCGGGGACGCCGAGGCCGTGCACCTGCGACTGCATCTCGCGCAGCACGCCGGTGTCGTCGACCGTCTCCGACGACTGCATCAGCACGGTGCCCGAGCCGGTGAAATCGAACTGGTGCTCCTCGCCGGAGCCGCCGCGGCCGAACATGCTGCCGACCATGCCCATGACCGACTCCATGTAGGTGTGGTCGTAGTGGTGGCACGGCGAGGGGCAGTCGGCCCAGCCGACGAGCGCCTGCGGGTCGACGCGGACGGGGGGCTCGACGAAGTGCACCGGGCCGTTCGACGACGCCAGGAACTTGCCGGTGCCGATCAGCGTGAGGAAGCCCGGGACGATCGACTGCTTGAGCTGCAGCGTCGCCTCGAAGCCGAGCAGGCTCGACGCACGCACGGTCAGGTTGCCGTTGTCGAGATCGAACGAGTTGATGTCGAACCCGCGGTCGCCGAGGATCAGCTTGCCCTGGCCAGTGGCGACGGTCCAGTCCTGGTGGTAGAGCGGCGAGGAGAAGTGCCCCGCGACGAGCTGCGAGAGCCCGCCCATCGAGAGCGCCTCGTACTTGATCTGCCCGTAGTAGGCGATCATCTTGCCCTTCTGCACGAAGTAGTTGCCGTTGAGGTCAACGCAGAAGGCGTACGGGTTGACGTTGTCGTTGACCGGCAGCGTCTGCGGGTTGAGCGTGACTTGGCTCATCAGATCTTCCTCTCGGAGGCCTGCACGTAGACCGTGCCCTGGCCGGTCAGCTTGAGCTGGAACGCCTCGCCGGAGCCTTTGCCCACCGCGTCGCGCCAGGAGACGTTGGCGTCGAGCTTCACGTCGACGTTGCCCTTGTGCCCGACGTAGGCCTGCGGGTCGACGGCGACCTCGCCCTGGCCGATCGGGATCTCGAAGATCGGCCCGTGGCTGAGCAGCACCACGTTGCCGACGCCCGACAGCACGGTCGTGAACAGGCCCTGGCCGGTCATCTGCCCCTGCACGACGGCGCGGATGCCGCCGTTCTGCGCAAGAAACTGCGTGCCGGCCTGCAGCGTGCCGTCATAGAGCAGCAGCTTGTCGGCCTCGACGGTGAGGTTGCCGGCCCCGTCAAGCTGCACGATCTTGGTCTGGAAGCCACCGTGGCCGAACAGCACGTTGCCGTGGCCCTGGGCGATCATCAGCGGCACGCTCTCGCCCGCCACCATCCGGCCGACGAAGCCGCCCATGCCCTGGCCGCCGGTGGTCGAGGGCACGAACTGCACCTCACCGGTGTAGCTGAGCATCGCGCCCTTGCGCGCAAAGACCTGCTCGCCTGGCGCGATCTGGGCCGAGACCATTTTGCCGTTGATCTGATCGAGCTGAGCCATCAGAGATCAACCCCTCCCTGGCGCTCGGCCGGCTGAATGTAGACGACCCCCTGCCCTTGGAAACGCAGCTGGAACGACTCGCCCGAGTTCTGGCCGATCGCCGTGCGCCAGTTCACGTCGGTGATGAAGTCCTGCTGCAGCTGACCCTTATGGCAGACGTAGGCCTGCGGGTCGACGCAGAGCGGCTGGCCGGGCGACACCTCGAGGATGATCGCGGGCCCATCGGTGGTGATCGCGAGCGTGCCGTTGCCGGTCGCGACCGTGGTGGCGAGGCCCTGGCCGGTGCTCATGCCGCGCAGGCCGTTGAACTTGACGTCGGTCTGGATCGAGGACTCGAGGGCGACGAGGTTGCTGGCCTCCACCCAGAGCGTCTCGCCGGCGAGCTCGACGAGGTTGATCTCCTGCGCCTCGTTGGCGATGTAGACCGTGCCGTTGCCGGTGCAGTCCATCAGCGTGACCGACTCGCCTGAGAGCTTGCGCTTGGCAGCACCGAAGATGCCGCCGCCACCAGCGGTCATCCCCTGGCGCTTGAACTGGACCTGGCCCGTGTAGGCGACCATCGAGCCGTTGAGCGCGCGGAAGCTCTCACCAGCAACGTCGACCTCCAACAGGCGGGTGCCGTTGAGTCTGAAAGTTGGCATGCGCGACACCCTAAACGCGCCAACGGGCGCCGTGAACCAGTTTTTTCGGGTCGCCTCAGACCGACGGTATCCGAGGCCCGCCCCAGGCGGCTGGCCTAGCCGTCTGGGAAGGCGCGGCCGCTGCGGCGCGAGCGCACGGCGTCGCGGGCGGTCCAGCCCAGCATCACGATCACGTAGATCAGCACGCCAAGGACGCTCGTCGCGCTGATCGCGAGGCCGGCGGTGAGGGCCACGCCGTCGCTGGCGATCGCGGCCTCGCCCGACGACAGCGACGCGATCGTCGCGGCCGGACCGGTGCCGAGCCCGACCGGCAGCACGCCGATGAGCGTGACGGCCGCGACCACCTTCGCAACGCTCGTCACGTCGACCGGCAGGTGAAACGCCAGCAAGATGAGCCAGATGCGGGCGGCGCTGACCGCGACGACCAGCGCCATCAACACGATCAGCCGACGGAGCGGGGCAGGCTGCGTGGCCACGACGAGGCCCCGCCAGGCCGAGCCCTCGGGCTTCTCGGCCGCTCTCCTTGCCAGCCGCGGGAGCGCAGCCGCGATCACGATCGTGCCCACGATCAGCCACGGCTGCCACAGCGCGCAAAACGCAAAGAGACACGCGACTTCAACGAGCGCGAGCGGCGCATCGACCAGCGCCGTCTGGGCGGCGGTGGGGGCGCGCTCGGGATCGGCTTTGCGCAGCGCCGCCACGCGCGCCGGCAGGCTCAGCTCGCCCTGGATCGTTCCGACCGTGAACGCGATCGCGTTGGCCCGGTGGATCGTCGACAGCGGGAGCTTGGTGGCACCGACGGCACGCAGCCCGACCCGCCACGCCTCCGACCGCAGCGCGAGCGTGACGGCGTGGAGCGCTGCCGCGCCGACCACCGGCCAGACCGAGACGTGCCGCAGCGTCTCCAGGACCTCGTGCGCGTGGTGGTTGCCGACGACGACCACCGCCACCGCGGCAGCGAGCATCACGGCCCAGCTGACTGCCGAGCGCAGCGACAGCCGGGACCGCGGTGAGGCGACCTCCGCCTCAGGCGTAGCCATCAGGCCGCGGCCGGTCGTCCGTGTGCGATCGCCGCGATCTGAATGGCGAGCGCGTCGAGCAGCAGCCCCTCGGTCGCGTTCACGCGCAGCGCTGCCCGCGATCGCTCGACGAGTTCGACGATCTCAGCGAGCCCCGGTGCCAGCCTGCGGCGCTCTTCGGGCGTGGCGGCCAGCTCGGCCAGCGCATCGTGCAGCGCGGAGGTGCGGTCGATCCCGCGGACCACGTCGCCGGCATCGAGCGCGAGCACCCACAGGTCGCGCAGCCAGGTGGCGGTCAGTGTGAGGGCCGCATCGAGCTCGGCCGTCCGGGCCTGGCGCGCTGCGCGCTTGGCACGCTCGTCAACGACCCGCTGGAAGCTCGTCTTGTCGCGCCCTTCGAGGTGCTCCATCGCGGGCGCCGCCGATTCGACGACCGACTCCGACGCGCGCTCGCCGGCGGCGGTGGCCCGGTCGAGCAGGGGCTGCCACGGCGTGGCCACGTTGCCGCTCAGCGCACCGCGCGCAAAGCGCTCGGCAGCTTCGCGCAGCGGCTGCCCAAGCTCGGGATCGGCAAGGAGCGTCGCGAGGTCGCCGTCGGCGCCGGCGAGCCCGGCCGCGCTGCGCGCAAGCTCGCTGCCCACCCCTTGCGCCTCGAGCCGCGCGACGACGTCGTGCAGCGGCAGCCCCTCCATCCGGATCCGCTGGCAGCGGCTCGCGATCGTGTCCATCACCTCGGTCGGGCGACTCGACAGCAGCAGGATGTGGACGTAGCCCGGCGGCTCTTCGATGGTCTTCAGCAGACGGTTGGCGGCCGAGTCGTTCATGCGGTCGACCTGCTCGATCACGAACACGCGACGCGCGGCCACCAGCGGCGTCGAGCCCGCCGCGGCGAGCACCTGCTCCTCGATGTCCTCGACGAGGATCCCAGCGCCGCTCGTCGGGACGACCCAGGTGAGGTCGGGGTGCACGCGCCGCAGCACGCGGGTCCGCAGGTCGTCGGTCACGGACTCCGGATCGATCGGGCCGTCGGCCGACGGAGCGGCAAGCAAGGCGGCTGCCACCTCGGCCGCGAGCAGCCCCTTACCGCTGCCGCCGGGGCCGGTGATCAGGTAGGCGTGCGACACCTCGGCGCCGCCTGCCGCCGCGCGGCCGAGGACCGCCTTTGCG
>JAEZDB010000090.1 GCA_023429855.1 Actinomycetes bacterium | reverse complement strand
AGAGGGTGGCGTCCTTCACCAGGTCCTGGCTGAGGATGATCGCGTCCTCGTAGTTGTAGCCCTCCCACGTCATGAACCCGACGAGCAGGTTCTTGCCGAGCGCGAGCTCGCCGTTCTCGGTCGCGGGACCGTCGGCGATGACCTCGCCGACCTCGACGCGGTCACCGGCCGAGACCACGACACGCTGGTTGTAGCTGGTGCCCTGGTTCGAACGGTCGAACTTGCGCAGGAAGTAGTCCTGCGTGCCGCCCTCGTCGAGCCGGATCGTCACGACGTCGGCCGAGACCTCCAGCACGACACCCGACTTCTGCGCGGTGACCACGTCACCGGCGTCGATCGCGGCGTAGCCCTCCATACCGGTGCCGACCACGGGCGACTCGCTGCGCACCAGCGGGACCGCCTGGCGCTGCATGTTCGCACCCATGAGGGCGCGGTTCGCGTCGTCGTGCTCGAGGAACGGGATGAGCGAGGTCGCCACCGACACCATCTGGCGCGGCGAGACGTCCATGTAGCCGATCTCGTCGGCGGGGATGAGGTCCACCTCGCCGCCGATCTTGCGGGCGAGGACGCGGTCCTCCTGGAAGTGGCCGTCGGCCTTCAGCGGAGCGTTGGCCTGCGCGACGATGAAGTCGGCCTCCTCGCTCGCGGTGAGGTAGTCGATCTGGTCGGTCACGCGGCCGTCGACCACGCGACGGTACGGCGTCTCGATGAAGCCGAACGCGTTGATGCGCGCGAACGAGGCCAGCGAACCGATGAGGCCGATGTTCGGGCCTTCCGGGGTCTCGATCGGGCACATGCGGCCGTAGTGGGTCGGGTGCACGTCGCGCACCTCGATGGGGGCGCGCTCGCGCGTCAGACCGCCGGCGCCGAGGGCGGAGAGACGGCGACGGTGCGTGAGGCCAGACAGCGAGTTCGTCTGGTCCATGAACTGCGAGAGCTGCGAGGAGCCGTAGAACTCCTTCAGCGCCGCGACGACCGGGCGGATGTTGATGATCGTCTGCGGGGTGATCGTGTCGGCGTCTTCCGTGGTGAGGCGCTCGCGGACGACGCGCTCCATGCGGTAGAGGCCGATGCGGAACGCTTCCTGGATCAGCTCGCCGACGGTGCGCAGGCGGCGGTTGCCGAAGTGCTCGTACTCGTCGATGTGCTCGGCGATCGGCTCGCGCGGGTAGGTGACGGCCTCAGCCGCGTAGTCCTTGATCTCCTCGCCCTCGGCCGGATCCTCCGGGATGCCGAGCAGCTTGGGCAAGGAGACGAGCTCCTTGATCAGCGCGATGATGTCGTCGTGCGTGAGGGTGCGGGTGTCGATGTCGACATCCAGGCCCAGGCGCGCGTTGAGCTTGTAGCGACCGACGCGCGTGAGGTCGTAACGCTTGGGGTCGAAAAAGAGCTGGTTGAGCAGGTTGCGGGCGTTGTCGACGCTCGGCGGCTCGCCCGGACGCTGCTTCTTGAAGAGCTCGATGAGTGCGCCCTCTTCGGTGCGGTGCACCTCGGAGTCGGCCTCGATCGTGTTGGTGATGTAGCGCGAGCCTCCGAACATCGCAGCGATCTCGTCATCCGACGAGTAGCCCATCGCGCGCAGCAGGACGGTGACCGGCAGCTTGCGCTTGCGGTCGATCCGGACGTGCACCTTGCCCTTCTTGTCGATCTCGAGTTCGAGCCACGAGCCGCGAGCCGGCATCAGGTTGGCGGTGAAGAGCTGCTTCTCGCGGTCCTTCGCCTCCATCACGTAAGCGCCCGGCGAACGGACGAGCTGCGTGACGACGACACGCTCGGTGCCGTTGATGATGAACGTGCCGCGCTCGGTCATCCACGGGAAGTCGCCCATGAAGACCTGCTGCTCGCGGATCTCGCCGGTCTCGCGGTTGATGAAGGCGACGGTGACCGTGAGCGGACGCGCGTACGTAAGGTCCTTCTCGCGGCACTCCTCGATCGACGCGTTCGGCGGATCGAAGCGGAGCTGGCCGAAGTCGACCACCAGGTTGCCGGAGTAGTCCTCGATCGGAGAGATGTCGTCGATCGTGACGCGCAGGCCACCGTTCTCCGGATCGACGAGCCACTCAAACGACTGGCGCTGAATGTCGATCAGGTTCGGGAGTTCGCTGGTGCGATCGAGGCGCGCAAACGTGCGGCGCGTCCGCGAGGTCTGAACTGGCGGCAAGGCAGTTGCTCCTCAGAAGAGTCTTGGGCGTGGTGCGCTGAGGCCGGCGGCGAACCGGCTGCGCTGAGCGACGAGTGGTTCGAGGGCGCACAACTGCCCTCGCGGCTGGCACCACGGACCCCGCTCCGGCTCTCCGCGTAGTCGCGCGGGCGCCCAAGGGAACGGCTTCGGCTATCTGCCAGCCTTCTCAACATAGCGGGTCGTGCAGCGTTATGCGGAACGTGGCGCAACAGAACATGCAGCGCGCGCTAGGCGCGCGGAGCGGCGCTTCTCGGCCGTTCGGCCCAGGCCGTACGGAAGTCCAGTAGGAGCGCCTCATACCCTTTTCAGGTGTAAAGCTGTCGGTGGGCTGCCGAGAAGTAGTCCAGAGTCAAACCGGTCCCCGCCGGTAACCGTCCAAGTCCCCGGCTGAACTGAGAAGCACGGATGCCTCTTCGCAAACACGGCACCATCATTCCCACTGGCGCGCTGATCCTCACGATCGGTGCTGCCGCGCTGCCCGCAAGCGCGAGCGCCGCCTGGACGGACTGGTTCAAGCCCAGGACGACGACGACGGCCCCCACGCCGACGCCGACACCGACACCGACGCCCAAACCTACGCCGACGCCGACCCCAGCGCCCACGCCGACGGCGACGCCTGCACCCACGCCAACCCCGGCGCCAGCACCCACGACAACGCCCGCGCCGACACCGGCGCCCGCCGCAACTGGCTGCACCCCGCTGCCGACGACGAAGGCGTTCTCGAAGTTCGGCGACACCGCCGACTACTACCCCGCGCCGGGCGGCTCGTTTGAGTCGGGCCAGCCTGCCTGGAAGCTCACGTCTGGCGCGAAGATCGTGTCGGGCAACGAGAACCTCGGCGTGACTTCCGGCTCCAAAGCGCTACAGCTCGGCGTTGGCGCGACGGCGACGTCGCCGGAGTTCTGCGTCGACGAGACGCAGCCGTCGTTCCGCTTTGCATCGAAGGTGTCGAGCCTTGACGGCGGCTACGTGGCACTCGTGCTCTGGCGTGACAGCGCCGGCAAGGTGACCCAGTCGCAGTTCACAGCGTCGGGCCTCGGCACGTACTACAACAAGGCCACCGACTGGAATCCGTCGGCGATCAGCCCGCTCGCGACCAAGATCCCGCTGCTCTCAAGCGGCGGCAAGACCGCCACCGTGCAGATCATGTTCATCGGCACGATGAAGGCCTACGGGATCTTCGTCGGCGCCAAGGCGACCATCGACAGCGTCATGGTCGATCCGTACCGCCGCGGCTGACGCGACCTGACACCTGACTCCTTCGACGGGCGGCCCACGGGTCGCCCGTCGTCGTTCTACCTGTCCCCCCGTCGGGGTTCAGTGTGACCCCGATCACCCGTCCAGGCGGTGGTCGCGTCCAGCTAGTTTGGACGTCGCACCAAGGTTCGCGTCACTCGACCGACCGAGCCACGGTTCGTTGCCCCCGCTCCACGGCGGCGAGCCGCCCTCTCCGTCCAGGAGGCCAGGATGCCCGCTACTCCGTCAACCACCCTTGCCCGCGCGATCGCGGCGACCGCCGTGGCTGCCGCGGCGATGACCGTGCTGCCGGCGTCGGCCGCGGCGTGGTCATGGCAAGACCTCGTCAAGCCGCCCGCTACGGCGGCTACTCCCGTGACGGAGACCGTCAGCGACGTTGCCGAACCGGTCGACGCCACCGTCGACGCGCTCGTGCATGTCGTCGCCGACAGCGCGACGCTCGCCGATGACGCGGCCGGCTGCGAGGAGCTGCCGGTGACGAAGGCGTTCGCGCGCTTCGGCGACGGCGCCGATTACGCGTTGGCGCCCGGCGGCGACTTCGAGCAGTCCGGGGCGTGGAAGCTCAGCGGTGGCGCGCGGATCGTGTCCGGGAACGAGAATCTCGGCGTGCAGGCCGGCGGACGCTCGCTACGGCTGCCGCTCGGCGCCACCGCCGTGTCGCCGGAGTTCTGCGTCGACGAGACAAACCCGCACTTCCGCTTCGCGAGCAAGCCCGACAATGCCATCGCCGGGTACGAGGCCGTGGTGCTCTACAAGAACACCGACGGGGCCGTGAAGCAGGCGCAGTTCACGTCGTCGGCGTCGCAGTCGTGGGGCTCTGGCAAGTGGGCGCCGTCGAGCCCCAGCCCGCTCGCGACGAAGATCCCGCTGCTCGCCGGCGGCAAGACCGCATCGGTCCAGATCATGTTCGTGTCGACCGGTAACAAGCTGGCGGTCGGGATCGGCCTATGGGGTCTGCTGGCGGGCGGGGCTGTCGGGACGGTCAGCGTCGACAGCGTGATGGTCGACCCGTATCGACGGGGCTGACCGGCTGATCGGGCCGCTGTCGCAGGATCGGCACCTCGCAGGGGAGCATCGGCTACGCGTCGACCGACCCGAAAGCGGCGGGTCGGCGACGCCGATAGACGGAGCATGAGCGCCCGTCCCACCGCCGCCACTTCGATCCCGCCGAGCCTGCGCGACACCGCGACGGGTACGGCCGCGTGGGCGCGCTTGGTGCTGCTGTGGGCGCCACTGAGCTTCTTCGTCGGCCTCACCGTCGTCGGCGGCTCGGTTTCTGACCTGCAGACCTGCCTGGCTGCGCTGGCAGCTGCCGTCGCGTCGTTCGTGCTTGCGGGTTCCGTTGAGGTCCGCCGTGCGGCGAACCGCGGCGCCTCGCCGCTGGCAGCCGGCGCGCTGCTGGCTACGCATGCCCTGGTGGTGCTGGCCTTCGCCGGCGTCTACCTCGTGCTCGCGCTCGCTGCCTGAGTCGCGCCGCCAACAGGCCTCCCCGGGGATCGGCCCCGGGAACGACGAAGGGCCGCTCCTACGAGCGGCCCTTCTGCGTTTTGCCTTCCAGCCGCCTCAGCTGCGGACGAGGCGGGGCGGCTCAGGGGCTAGCGCTTGAGCGACCGCTTGATCGTGGCGGTGGTGAGATTGCCAGCGGCGTCGGCGCTGCTGATCTCGACCCAGATCTTGGCGCTCGGACGGAGCTTGGCGTTGCTGTTGAGCTTGACCACGATCGTCTTGCCGGCCTGACCGGCGTAGGACTTCGTCGACAGGCGCTTGCCCTTCTTCTTGCCCTTCACGGCGAACAGCCGGACCCGGCCGCTGCAGAGCTCGCTGCACGTGAAGCGGACGGTGACGGCCTTCGTGCCGCGCAGCGAGACCTTCTGGTTGAGCTTGACCGCGGGCGCCAACGTGTCGCCCGCCGGCGGCGCGGGCGCCGGAGCGGGCGCGGGAGCGGGCGGAGCAGGCGGGGCCGGGCGAACGTAGGCGATTGCCGCTGCGACTGCTTTGTTGGCGTCGATCAAGCCGGCGCCGAACTGCGGGTCGCGCCCGGAGCTGCCGAGGTCGGTCGCCGTGCTTTGGATGAGCGATTCGACCTCATCGGGAGTCAGATCGGGGCGCGCCGACTTCATGAGTGCCACGAGCCCGGTTACGACCGGGGCGGCCATCGAGGTGCCGCTGATGATGCCGTACCGCGAGCCGCCGGTGACGGGGAACGACTCTGGGCGGACGCTTCGCTCGTCCCAGGTCGAGATGATGTCGGTGCCCGGCGCGGCGATGTCGACCCACGTGCCGTTCGACGAGGTGGGGTTGATGGTGTTGTCGGCCCGGGTGTTGGCGACCGCAAACGCTCCGGGGTACGACGCCGGGTAGATCGGGGCGTTCGGGTCGGACTGCTGGTTGTTGCCGGCGGCGACGACCACGGTGACGCCGGTGGCCCGGAGCGCGGCGATCGCAGCTGCGATCGGGGGATGGTCGCGGGTGCCGCCGAGCGACAGGTTGACGACCGCGACACCTTGGGTCTGCATGTAGCCGAGGGCCTCGACGAGATCTGCGACGAAGCCGGCGTCGATCGCGGCTCCGCCACCGGGGAGGAAGCTCGTGCGGATCTTGGCGGGCACGACGTTCGCATCGAAGCCGGCGCCGGAGCCCCCGACGCCGTTGTCGGTCGCAGCGGCGGCGATGCCGGTGACGTGCGTGCCGTGGTTCTGCGTGTCGTTCTCGGCTTTGACGTTGCCGGAGAGGTAGTTGGGCGTGCCGTTGGCGAAGTTCTTCGGGTTGCGGATCTTCGAGGAGAGGTCTGGGTGGTCGGTGAAGAACTCGCTGTCGACGATGCCGATGAGCGTGTTGCGACCGGTGGCCTTGTCGAACGCTGCCGGGAAGTTGGCCTTGGCGAGGTGCCACTGGCCGTTGTGGTTGCCGGTCGCGGTCGCGATGTTGCCTTGCCAGAAGGGGTCGCGCGGGGTGAAGGCGAGGCCGATCTTCTCGCCTGGAACCACGGCGTCGGTGTCGGTGACGGCCGGATCTTCTTCAAGTGCCGCCTGGGCGCCGGCTCCTGAGGTCGTTCCCTCGGGCGTGCCCAGCTCGTACCAGCCGATCCATGGGAACGCGCGGCGGACCACGAGCCCGTTGCGAGCCGCTGCCGCCTCCGCCGCGGCGGGCGACGCAGCTTCGATCATGACCGACGGCGAGACCTCGCCGGGGGCGGTTTCCGCGGCTGCAAGCGCCGGGGCGGCGAGCGCGCAGGCGATCAGCAGCGCGGGCGCGTGCTTGGACAATGAGGGGACGCGTGGGTATCGCATCGCGCCACCTTAACGGTATGGCGGCACCACGTGGGGAGAAGTTTCGGTCCACCGGCCATCGAACGGGCGGCACGGAACGACGAGGGGCCGCTCTTGCGAGCGGCCCCTCTTCTTTACGCGGGATCAAGGGTTGGAAAACCCCGCCAAATTGTCGTCGGCGCGAACCGAAGCCCGCGCCTAGGAGCAGCTGGCGCTGCGCCGAACTACTTCAGCTCGACGGAGCCGCCGGCCTCTTCGAGCTCGGCCTTGAGCTTCTCAGCCTCGTCGCGCTCGATGCCTTCCTTGATCGGCTTGGGCGCCTCGTCGACGAGGGCCTTCGCCTCCTTGAGGCCGAGGCCGGTGGCGGCGCGCACGACCTTGATGACGCCGATCTTCTTGTCGCCAGCGGACGTCAGGACGACGTCGACGGTCGACGAGCCAGCGTCGGCAGCGTCGTCGCCACCGCCGCCGCCCGGAGCAGCAGCGGCCGGAGCGGCAGCGGCCGCAGCGGACACGCCGAACTCCTCTTCGAGCGCCTTGATGCGCTCGCTGAGCTCGAGCACGGTGATGCCCTTGAGCTCTTCAATCCATTCAGCGGTGCTGGTAGCCATAGTCGTTACTCCTCAGTGGAATCAGTGTCGGAAGCGGCGTCCGCGGGCGCGGCCTCCGCGTCGGCTTCGGCGGCGGGCGCCTCGGCCTGAGTGTCTGCGGCGTCGGCGGGTGCCTCGGCCTCGGGGGCGTCGGCCGGAGCCGCTGCCTCAGTGGTGTCGGCAGCGGGAGCAGCGCCGGAGCCAATGAGGCCCTGGTCGGCGATCTGCTGAAGCTGACGCGGCACACCGGCGAGCAGCGCGTTGAGCGTGCGGGCCGTGCCGGAGATCGGGGATGCGATGAGCCCGACGAGCTGGCCGATGAGGGCCTCACGGCTCGGGAGCTTCGCGATCGAGACGACGTCGGAGTTCGTGAGGGGCTTGCCGTTCAGCAGGCCGCCCTTGAGCTCGAGGATGTCGTTCGACTCTTTGACGAAGCCGTTCAGGATCTTCGCGGACGCAGCTGCGTCGCCGCGGACGAACGCCAGGGCGGTCGGCCCGGCGAGGTGCTCGTCGATCGACGAGACGTCGGCCTTGGCGGCGGCGAGCTTGGTGACCGAGTTCTTGACGACCTTCAGGGTCGTCTCGTTCTCCAGCAGGCGAACGCGCAGTTCGCTGATCTGGGCGACGCTCAGGCCGCGGTAGTCAACGGCGTAGACCGCCTCCGCTGCCTCGAACTCGTATGCGAGATTGCCGACAGCGGCTTCTTTTTGTTGCCGGTTCATAGGCCTCCTAGGTCGGGCTTCTGCCGCGCAGAGTGCGCGGCCGCCGACGGTCTGCGGATGCCTTGAGGCGTGAGCGCTTAAGCCGCGGCTGCGGAGGCGCTCTCCTCAAGGATGTCGCGGGTACGGGTGGGATCGACCTTGATGCCAGGACCCATGGTCGAGGCGATCGTGATCGACTGCAGGTAACGGCCCTTGGCCGCGGAGGGCTTCGCGCGCACGATCTCGTCGATCACGGCGGCGTAGTTCTCCAGGAGCTTCTTCTCGTCGAAGTCCTTCTTGCCGATCGAGAGGTGCACGATCGCGTTGCGGTCGGTGCGGTACTCGACCTTGCCGGACTTGCTCTCTTCGACGGCCTTGGCGACGTCCATGGTGACGGTGCCGACCTTCGGGTTCGGCATCTTGCCCGACGGGCCGAGAACGCGGCCGAGGCGACCGACGAGCGGCATGAGATCCGGGGTGGCGATAACGACGTCGAAGTCGTTGAAGCCTTCTTCGATCTGCTTGGCGAGGTCGTCGGTACCGACGATGTCGGCGCCGGCGTCCTGCGCGGCCTTGGCCTTGTCGCCCTGGGCGAACACGGCGACCTTGACGTCCTTACCGAGACCGTGCGGCAGCGCGATCGTGCCGCGGAGCTGCTCGTCGGCGTGGCGGACGTTCAGGCCGGTGCGGATGTGCACCTCGACCGACTCGTTGAACTTGGCCTTCGGAAGCGAGCCCAAGAGCTCGATCGCTTCGGCGGGCTGATACTCACGCAGGCGATCGACCTGAGCGAGCGCCTCCTGATACGTCTTGCTGCGAGCAGCCATTAGTCAACGACCTCCACGCCCATAGAACGCGCCGTGCCCGCGATGATCGGGATCGCCTGGTCGACGGTGTGCGCGTTGAGATCGGGCAGCTTCTTCTCGGCGATCGCCCGCAGCTGTGCGGTGCTGATCTGGCCGACCTTGACGGTGTGCGGCGTGCCGGAACCCTTGTCGAGGTTGATCGCCTGCTTGATGAGCACGGCGGCCGGCGGCGTCTTGACAACGAAATCGAACGAGCGATCTTCGTAGACGGTGATGACGACCGGGATCGTCACGCCGTTGTCGGAGGCCGTCTGGGCGTTAAACGCCTTGACGAACTCCATGATGTTCAGACCGTGCTGACCGAGCGCGGGGCCAACCGGAGGCGCCGGTGACGCCTGGCCGCCCGGCGCCTGGAGCCGGATCGTAGTGAGGACCTTCTTCGCCATCTTCTCGTCAGACCTTCTTGACCTGGTCGAAGCCAACTTCGACCGGGGTCTCACGGCCGAAGATTGACACAAGCACCTTGAGTTTCGCCGCGTCCTCGTTGATCTCGGCGATCTCGCCAGAGAAGTCGGAGAGCGGACCGGAAATGACCTTGACGGACTCCCCGATCGAGAACTGACTCACGCGTGGCCGCGCCGGAGCGGCGGCCGAGCCAGTCGTCTGAGTGGGTGCGCTGGTGGCTCCGCCACCGCGCTTGAGCAAACGATCGATCTCACCCTGCGTGAGCGGGATCGGTTCATCGCCTGCGCCGACGAACCCCGTGACCCCCGGGGTTCCGCGCACGAGGCCCCACGTGTCCTCGTTG
>JAEZDB010000031.1 GCA_023429855.1 Actinomycetes bacterium | reverse complement strand
GGCGAGGGTGCCCTTCGCGGCGGTCAGTCCGGCCTCGGCCTCCTCGCGGGCGACCTCGAGCGCGGCGACTTCGCGGGCGAGGACTTCGTCGCGGCGTTCGTCGAGCTCGGCGAGCTGCTCCTCGATCGAGGCGATCCGCGCTTCACCGGCGACCGTGCCCTCGTCTTGCTCGGACTCGTCGCGCAGCGCTTCGAGCTGCCGCTCGCGCGCGATTAGCCGCTCCTCGGTCTCCTGCCCTATCGACGCCGACCGCTCGGCGCGCTCGACCTGCCGCTCGGCGAGCGACCGCAGCTGCGAAGCGCGGCGGGCCAGCTGCTCGCGGCGCGCGGTGCGCTGCTGAAGCTCGGCCTCGGCAGCGCCGCGCTTCACCGCGACCTCGCGGAGTCTCTCGTCGAGGTCCGCGCGTGTGGCGCGCAGCTGCGCAACGGCCTCCGTGGCCTGCTGCTCTTCGGCGGTGCGAAGGCGCACGTCTTCGCCAAGCAGCTCCCAGCGAGCCTCGGCCAGCTGACGCTCCAGGCGGCCGCGCAGTTCGGCGGCTTCGGCCTGGCGGCGCAGCGGGCCCAGGCGCTTGCGGGCCTGCTGCTCGATGTCGATCACGCGATCGAGGTTCTGCTGCGCACGTTCGAGCTTGCGCTGGGCCGCACGGCGCCGGCGGCGATGCTTGCCAAGGCCGGCAGCCTCCTCGAGCAGCAGCCGGCGGTCCTTCGGCTTGGAGGTGACGATCGCCTCGACGCGGCCCTGCGAGATCACGGAGTGCATCTCTTTACCAAGGCCGGTATCGGACAGCAGCTCCATCACGTCAGACAGGCGGCACTTCGCGCCGTTGAGGCGATACTCGCCCTCGCCTTCGCGCGTGATCTTGCGGCTGACCGAGATCTCTGAGAACGGCACCGGCACGCCGCCGTCGCTGTTGTCGAGGATCAGCTCGACCTCGGCACTGCTGCGCGCCTGCACGCCGTGGCCACCGCCGAAGATCACGTCCTGCATCGAACGCCCGCGCACCGCCGCTGGCGACTGCTCGCCGAGGACCCAGAGGATCGCGTCGGTCACATTCGACTTGCCCGATCCGTTCGGGCCGACGATCACCGAAACGCCCGGTCCGAACTCCAGCCGGGTGCGGTCGGGGAAGGACTTGAACCCCTTGAGCGTGATCTCGCGGACGTGCACGGTCCGCTACTCGCTCGGGACGGTGGCCTGAACCTCAGCCTCGAGCGTCGCGAGCGCGGCGAGCGCGGCGTCTTGCTCGGCGGCCTTCTTCGTGCGCCCCCGGCCTGTGGCGGCGGTCTTTCCTCCGATGCGGGCAGCGACCTCGAACGTGGGCTCGTGCTCGGGGCCTTTCTGCCCAAGCAGCACGTACTCCACGAGCCGCTGGCTCTGCGCGAGCCGCTCCTGCAGCGCTGACTTGTGGTCGACCGGGTGCGTGAGCGCCTCTTCGAGCTCGGGCGCGAACGCTTCGATCACCGCGGCCGCCACGCGCTCGTAGCCGTAGACCGTGAAGCACGCGCCGATGATCGCCTCGGTGATCGACGACAAGACCCGCTCGGTGAACACCGCCTCGGCCGGCCCAGCCTCGGGTGGCGCGGCGGCGCGCAGCTCGTCGGGCACGCCCATCCGGATCGCGACGGCGCGGCAGGCGGCGGCGCACACGGTCTGCGCGCGGATCTTCGACAAACGGCCCTCGCCGTAGCGCTCGGCCTCCAGACGGGGGTAAAGGTGCGCCGTCACGGCCAGCTCGAGAACGGCGTCTCCGAGGAACGCCAGGCGCGCGTAGCTGTCGGACCGCCGCGCCGACCACGAGGCATGGGTGAACACCTGCCGACGGAGGTCCGCAGGCAGGGAGTCCAGGAGGGTGCGGAGCTCGCTCAGCGGTCTGCGAGCGGCACTGCGCCCGCGCGTGCGGTGACGTAGTCGACGGCCAGGCCGACGGTCGTCAGCTCGACGGCGTCTTCCTCGGGGATCTTGACGCCGTAGGTGTCTTCGAGCTCCTGCGTGAGCGTGTAGAGGTCGAGCGAGTCGGCGCCCAGATCCTCCTTGAAGCGCGACGCCTCGAGGATCGAATCCTCGTCGATGTCGAGCTCGTCGGCGAGGTGCTCCCGCACGAGGGTGAGTACGTCGTCACGCGTCATGGCCCACCACGGTATCCGCCTGTGCGGACCGTTTGCGGCGGGGCCGCAGCGCACCAGCCTGCTCGAGCGACTCGCGCGTCTGCCCGAGGAGGTCTTCGCGGACCGCCTTTCCGGCTCGCAGCACGGCATGTTCGAAGCCGATCTGCGTGAAGCGGCCGTGCGTGATCACACCGAGCGCGCTGAGGCCGAGCAGGTAGGCGCCGCCCTGTAGCTCGGGGTCGAGCGTGTCGCGCAGGCCCCGCAACGGTCCGCGCAGCATCAGGCCGCCGACCTTGCCGCGGTTGCTCGCGAGCATCGTGCGCTTGATCAGGTGAAACAGCTCCGTGGAGACGCCCTCCATCGCCTTGAGCGCGATGTTGCCGGTGAAGCCGTCGGTCACGATCACGTCGGCAACGCCCGTCGGGATCGACGAGCCGTCGATGCTGCCGATGAAGCCGAGGCCGTCGTGCTTGCTAAGCCGCTCGTGGACCTCGCGGGTGAGGTCGGTGCCGCGCGACGCCTCTTCGCCGTTCGACAGCAACGCCACGCGCGGGTGGTCGACGCCGACGACGGCCTTGGAGAACGCGCGCCCCATGAACGCGAACTGCTCGAGGTGCTCGGGGCGCACCGTGGCGTTGGCGCCGACGTCGAGCAGGGTGACCTCGGCACCGGGCAGTGGAATCTGGGCGGCGATCGCCGGGCGGCGCACGCCCTCGGCGCGGCCGAGCTCGCCCATGCCTGCCGCCAGGGCAGCGC
>JAEZDB010000022.1 GCA_023429855.1 Actinomycetes bacterium | reverse complement strand
CGGGTGGCGCGGTGCTGCTCACGCGGGGGCGCCGCCCGCGGTGTCGTCGGGCACGGGCACCGGTCGCGGCGCACCGAGCTTGGCGGCCACCTCGACGGCGACCTCCTCGGCAAGCTGCACGACGGACTCGCCGTTGAGCAAGCGCGGGTAGATCTGCGCGGCCGACGCGAGCGCGAGTCCCTTGATCGGCTTGATGGGATCCCCACCCGCCCCGGTCGACGGCCAACGCGGTGCCTCGCGCGGGTGCACGCCCTTGGCGTGGAACGGTTCGACGGTCGCCGCGCGCTGCACGGTCCAGTCGATCACGTCCTCGTGCGAGAACTGCGGCGACAGCTTGGCGACCATCTCGGTGAAGCGGTCGTAGACCTCCTGGTCGGAGAGCCCGAACGTCTCGCTGCCGGCGTCGCAGTAGCGCGGCACGTAGACCAGGCGGTTGCCGCCGGTGTGCGCCGTGCCGACCACGTGGCTCGTCTCGACGATCGTGGTGATCGGGGTCGGGTCGCAGATGTTGACCGAGTAGTGCTCGGTCAGTGACGCCTTCACGAGCAGGATTAGGCAGACCACGCCGAGGTAGCGCTGCGGGTAGGCCGCGAGCAGCGGCTGCAGCTCCGGCGGCAGCAAGAACTTCAGGGCGGGCGGCTGCAGCGTCGGGATCACGAGGTCGTAGCGGCGTTCGCCGTCCTCGGTCGTGATGCCCTTCACCTCGCCGTCCTCAAGCAGCAGCCCGGTGACCGGCACGCCGGTGCTCACCTTCGCGCCGGCGGCTTCGGCGGCCTTGGCGGCCGCCTCGATCAGCCGCTGGTGGCCGCCGCGCAGCGCGCCGAACTCCTCGGCGCCGCCCTTGCCGGAGCGCGCCGACTTCATGCGCCGCGTGCGCGACCACAGGTAGGTCGCGGGCAGGTCGGCGTAGTCGCCGTCGAAGCGCGAGGAGAGCAACGGCTTCCAGATCCGCTCGGTCACCTTCGGGCCGCTCAACTTCCTCAGCCAGTCAAGGAGCGGCTGGTCTTCGAGGTCGTCGTACTTGGAGCGCAGCTGGCACGCGACGACGAACTTCGCCAGGCGCAGGCGGTTGACGAAGCTCAGCGGCGGGAACTTCAGGAAGTCGCCGATGCCGTTGAACGGGTACATCTGGCCGTCGATGAAGAAGCCGACGCCGACGGGCGCCTGGTCCATCTCGTCCTGCAGCCCAAGCTCGTCGACGAGCGCGTGCATGCGGGCATCCGACGGCACGATCACGTGGTAGAAGCGGTCGATGTCGTAGCCGCCGAGCTGGGTGCGGTCGGCCAGACCGCCAAGCGACGGGGCGCGCTCGATCAGCTCGACGTCGAGTCCGGCCTGGGCGAGGCGAAGCGCGAGCGTGGTGCCGAGGATGCCGCCGCCGACAATGCCGACCGTCGGCATCAGGCGACCTTGGCGTCGCCGGACGCCGAGGCGGGTTCGGGTGTGCCGACGGCGTCGTGGTCGCCGGCCTTCGGGCTCGTCGCGCTGGAGTCCGGCATGTGGAACCCACCGTCGAAGGTGAGTGGCGAGATCGGCGGCGGCTGGATCCGGCCGACGAGATGCGCGGCCATCAGCCGGCCGTAGGCGCGGACCGTCGGACCGAGCTGCATCTTCGACACACCGCCGCGCTTCGTCCAGTCGTTGACGGTCGGCACCTCGGCGATCGAGGCGCCCGCGTTGTGGAGCTTGAGCAGCAGCTCGACGTTGGCGGCGAAACCAGGCTCGCGGACGAGCAGGTAGCCGTAGGTGGCGACGGCGCGGCGCAGCGTGCCAGCGCGGTAGACGCGGTAGAGCGACGAGAGGGTGTGGATCTCGCGCAGGCCGCCGGCGACGCGGAACGCCCCCGACACCGACTTGCTGGCCCACAGGCGCCAGCCGTCGACGCCGATGATCTTGCCGCCCGGCGCGTAGACCGACGCGAGCACGATGTCGAAGCCCTGGTCGAACAGCTCCAGCATGCGCGGGAGGTCGTCGAGGTCGCTCGTGCAGTCGGCTTCGAGGGTGACGATCGCGTCGTCGTCCTCGGACTCCTCGAGCGCGGCGCGCAGGCCTGAGTTGATCGCCGTGCCGAGGCCCAGGTTGCGCGGGTGGCGGACGACCCGCAGGTTCATGTCGCCGCGGTGCTGCTCGATCTCGGCGATCGTGTTGTCGCTGCTGCCGTCCTCCACCAGGATCACGCGCGCGCCGAGCTCCTTCACGCGCGGCGCGATGTCGGCGAACAGGTTCGCGATGTTCGCCTCCTCGTTGAAGGCAGGAACGACGAAGCGGATCATGATGAGACCGGAATCGGGTCTGGGGTTTCGAGACTCGGGCGCATGGGACGCCGCTGGGCGGCGCTCTCACGCAGAGCAAGGGCGTTGGCGAGCGCGCGGGCACCCGCGAGGGCCGGTACGGGCGCGGGGCCGTCTTCGAGGATCGCGTCGCGGAAGGCCTCGAGCTCGGCACGCAGCGGCTCTTCCTTCTTGATCGCAAAGCGGACCATCTCGCCTTCGGCGTCGCCGCGCAGCTGGGCCAGCTGGTCCCAGCCCACGGCGATCCCCGACGAGCGGGTCATGAAGAGGTCCTGCGTGACCCAGGAGGCCCGCAGCATGCCCTCTTCGCCGATCACGGTGAGCTCGCGGCGCTTCTCCGGGGTGAGCCAGTTCACGTCGAGCAGCCCCTGCGGGCCCTTGTCGCGAAAGCGGATCATGCCGTGGATCATGTCTTCGTGGAGCGAGTGCGCGAAGCGCGAGCTGGCGGCAGTGATCTCGGTGATCGTCTCGCCGGTCAGCCACTCCATGAGGTCGAGGTCGTGGGTGGCGAGGTCGAGTGAGACGCCGGCATCCATGATGCGCGTCGGCAGCGGCCCCACCCGCGTGGCGTGGACGCGGTAGATCTTGCCGAGGCGGCCGTCGGCCAGCAGGGCCTTGAGCTTCACGGCGGCCGGGTTGAAGCGCTCCACGTGGCCGACGGTGAGGATCTTGCCGGCGCGCTCGGCAGCCTCGGCGATCGCCATCGCGTCGGGCACCGTCGTGGCCAGCGGCTTCTCGACGATCGCGTGGATGCCGGCATCGAGCGCGGCGACGGCGACCTCGCCGTGCATCGACGACGGGCAAACGACGGAGACCGCGTCGATGTCGCCGCGGCTCAGCAGGTCCTGCCAGCGCTCGTGGTGCTCGACTTCAGCGCGCGCCGGGCCGACGACCTCGTCGAAGCGCTGGGCGTCGGGCTCGGCGATCGCGACGACGCGGGCGCGATCGGTGCGCGACCAGACGTTGTAGTGGTTGCCGCCCATGCGGCCGAGGCCGATGATGCCGATGCGAAGCTGATCGGTCATGACCGGGGGACTCTCTCGTATTCAGCCCGCGGGCGGAGGGCGTTTCCATGCAGCAGGGAGGCGGTCATGAGACCCACCGCTCCTTGGGCAGCGCCGATGGCGCGGCGGTGTTCACGTGCGCGGCCAGGCGGATCGTCTGTTCGGCGATCCGCTCGCTGGCGTGGCCGTCGCCGAAGATCGGCGGACGCGACGTGGGACGCGGCGCGCTCAGCGCCGCCTCGAACAGGTTCGCGTCAACGCCGACGAGGATGTTCCACCCCTGTTCGACGGTGTCCACCCACTCGGTCTCCTCGCGCAGCGTGATGCAGGGAACGCCCCACAGGTAGGCCTCGCGCTGCACGCCGCCGCTGTCGGTCGCGATCGCGCGCGCGCCGCGCTCAAGCGCGAGCATCTCGCGGTAGGTGACCGGCGGAATCACCTCGACGTTGCTCGGCAGCGCCAGCCCGAACCGCTCGATCGCAGCGGCCGTGCGCGGGTGCAGCGGCCAGAGGACCGGCCACGGGCTGCGGCCGAGGGAGTCGAGCACGCCCTGCAGGCGCGCGGCGTCGTCGGTGTTGTAGTTGCGGTGGACCGTCGCCAGCAGATAGTCGCCCCCGTCAAGGGTCACGTGCGGCTCGATCTCGGGACGCCAGCGCTCGAGCATGTCGCAGAGCGGGTCGCCCGTCATGAAGATCTCGCCGCGGACCTGTTCGGCCTGCAGGTTCGTCACGGCGCCCGGCACCGGCGCGAGGCACAGGTCGGAGCGTTTGTCGGTCTCGACGCGGTTGTACTCCTCGGGCATGTCGGCGCGGTGGCTGCGCAGACCGGCCTCGACATGGATCAGCGGGACGCCCGTCCGCTCGGCCGCGAAGGCGCCGGCGAGGGTCGCTGAGGTGTCGCCGCGCACGAGCACCACGTCGGGGCGGCGCTCGTTGATCAGCGCGATCAGCCGCTCGGTGCCGAGGGTGACCTGCTCATCGGTGCTGCCGGAGCCCACGCCGAGGTTCACATCGGGCTCTGGGAGCTCCGTCGCCGTGATCTGGTCACCCGACATCTTCGCGTCGTAGTGCTGCCCGGTGTGCACGAGAATCTCATGGCAATGCAGGCGGATCTGCCGGCTCACAGGAGCGGCCTGGATGATCTCCGGGCGTGCTCCGATCACGGAGAGCACGGTGGCGGCGGGTGCGCGATGGGTCACGAGCGGTTTCTGACGATCTGGAGGGCACCGGGGGTCGCCATCCGACACATTTCCGGGCCGATGTGGACGACCCAAACTGGTTGGTATGTGTGGCCATGGTTGCGCATCTGACGCACCTTTGCAGCCGACCCCGGTTCTTCTTCAGGTGCTCGACCCCTTCGCCGCGACCTTGAATCGCTCCGGTCCGTCCTGCTTGGGCTCTCCGGCTAGGGGTGTTTAGCCGAGGACCGAACGCCGGATCGGCCGGAGCTCAGAGCGTCGGGACGCCGAGGCCGGTGGCCTTGGCACGGCCCCGCAACACGGTCTGGCCGTCGCGGTGCCAGCGGGCCCGCTCGTCTTCGTTCGCCGACTCAACGGCAGCCCACGAGCCGAGGACCATGCCGTCATGCGTCTTGGCGAGGTCGCAGAGGCGCGCCGCCTCGTTGACCGGGTCGCCGATGACGGTGTACTCGTAGCGGCGCTCGGTGCCGATGTTGCCGGCCACCGCCTCTCCAAACGCGACACCGATCGCCGCGGTGAGCTCGGTCACCTCGGCGACGAGCCGCACCTGCATCTCGCGTGCGGCGCGGAGGGCCCGGCCGGCAGGATCGTCGATCGACGCGGGAGCGCCGAACACGGCGAGGGCGGCGTCGCCCTCGAACTTGTTGATGAAGCCGCCGCAGTCCTCGACCACCTCGACCACCTCGGTGAGGAAGCGGTTGAGCAGGCGCACCACGTGCTCGGGCCGCTCGCGGGCGGCCAGCGCCGTCGAGCCGACGAGGTCGACGAACAGCACCGCGACCTCACGCAGCTCGCCGCCGAAGTCGACGCCCGACGCCAGCGCCTTGGCCGCCACGTCCTCGCCGACCTGGCGGCCGAACAGGTCGCGGATCGTCTCGCGCTCGCGGAGGCCGTCGACCATGTCGTTGAAGCCGCTCTGCAGCGCGCCGAGCTCGGTGCTGTCCCACACGGGCACGTGCGCCTCGAAGTCGCCGTCTTGGACCCGCGCGAGGCCGCGCTGGATCGACGCGATCGGGTGGACCGTCTGGTACGCCGCCAGCACGGTCACGAGGGCGCCGAAGATCAGGACGATCGAGGTCAGCGCCATGATCGTGCGCCCGAGGACGTTCTCGCCGATGTCGATCGGCGTGAGCGCCGCGATGCCCACGAGCATCAGCCCAAACACGGGGATGCCCGTGCCGAACAGCCAGGTGAGCAGCCAGCGGGTCGCGACCCCGGGGACGCCGCGGCGGTTCGTGCTCGCGCCCTGGACGGCGAGCGCGCGAGCCAGCACCGGCCGCAGCGCCAGCTCGCCGAGCACGTAGGCGGCGGTCGACGTGGTAACGCCGCCCAGCACCACGGTGAGCGCAACCCCGAGACCAAGCAGCGGGTCGAAGGTCCAGTTGAGGATGCCGTAGAGCACGGCGGCGACCGCCCAGAGCGTCGCCTGGACCACGACGAGCCGCAGCGGCGCGCGCAGCACCTGGGCGGCCTGCGCCTCGCTCGGCGGGTCGGGGCTGGTGATCCACGCGGACGTGCCGAGCGGCCCGGATTCCACCCGCGCGCGCCCCCACCACACGCCGACGCCCATGGCGATCGGCACGTAGACCACGCCGAGCGCAAGACCCGCAAGCCAGACGTGCCACAGCGGCACGTCGAGGTCTGGCTTGGGCAGCGCCGTGACGGCGAAGACCGACACGACGAGCGCGCCGACGGCGTGCGAGGCGAGGATCGCGAAGACCGTGAGGCGGCGGACCCGCAGCGCGACCCGATCGCCGGGCTCATCGGGGTTGCCGATCAGAAACGGGCTCGCGATGACCGCGTTGACCCACCGTTCGAGCCGGTGGCGGTGCGCGCGCGCTCGCTCCTGATGGTCGGAAGACACCAATCGACCTTACACTCGCGTAACCGTGCTACGTGCAGGGTCTCCGCCGCGATTCGAGCTCGCCGTCGCGGTACCGCGGGTTCTCTGTGGATCGTCGGCCGCGGAGCCAACTACGATTCGGCGGTGCCTCGCGTCCTGCTCACGTTCGAACCGCCCGACGGCGGCGTTGCCGAGCACGTGCTCCAGCTCGCCCGAGCCCTGCCCGAGCGCGGGTTCGAGGTCGAGCTTGCCGGGCCGATGGAAGCCGACTTCGTCTACGGGCAGCTGCCGCCCGAGATCCCGGTCCACCGCATCGCGTTTCAGCGCGGCTACGGCGACCCCAAAGCCGACCTGAAGTCGGCCTTCCAGCTCGCGGGCGTCGTGAAGCGCGGCCGGTACGACCTCGTCCACGCGCACTCGGCCAAAGCGGGCGTGGTAACCCGCGCCGTGTTGGCTGGCCGCAAGCCGCCGGTGGTCTACAGCCCGCATTGCTTCCCCTTCATCGGCGACTTCAGCGAGAAGCGGCGCATCTTCGCGACCAATGTCGAGCGGATCCTCGCTCCGACGACGGCCCGGATCCTGTGCGTCTGCGACGACGAGCGCCAAGAGGGCCTGCGCGTCGGCATCAAAGACGCGCGCATGCGGGTGATCCACAACGGGTCCAAGGTGCTGCCGCCGGGCACCGTGCCGCTCCGCGAGCTGGAGGACTTCCGCGGCGACGACGGCGTGCTCGTCGGCTCGGTCGCCGTGCTGCGCGAGCAGAAGCGCGTCGACGTGCTGATCGACGCGGCGCCGTCGATCCTCGCGTCGGATCCGCGGGCGCGCGTCGCGGTCATCGGCAACGGGCCGCTTGAGGCCGACCTGCGCGCCCGCGCGACCTCGCTCGGGCTGCTCGGCGAGGAGCGCTTTGCGTTCTTTCCGTTTCAGCCGCCGGCCTTCAACGCGCTCGACGCGCTCGACGTCTACGTGCTGCCGTCGTCGTGGGAGGCGTTCCCGATCGGCGTGCTCGAAGCGATGGCCACCGGTGTGCCACAGGTCGCGACCGTCGTCGGCGGGACCCGCGAGGCCGTCGTCGACGGGGATGGGCGCCGCGCGCACCGCGACGAGCCCGACGTGC
>JAEZDB010000453.1 GCA_023429855.1 Actinomycetes bacterium | reverse complement strand
ACCCCGGAGCCGTGGCGCCCTACGCAGATTCGATGGCCCGCCGGCCCTCAGGCCGCCAAGCTGCCGTCACGAACAAACCAGTGGTGTTCGAGGTTTGTGACCGCCGCGATGCGTTCGTAGTCTCGGTCGTAGTGCACGACGGGCACGTTCGCGGCGATCGCCGCAGCGGCGATCAACAGGTCGGCGGGCGGGACTCGCCGGTGATCTCCAGACGCCGCCAGCGCAAGCTGGATCTCGCTCGCGGCGTCCCACAGCGAAGGTCCCATGGCGACGCGCTCGATCGGTGCAAGCCGCGTCCGGAGCAGGCGAGCCTGCTCCGCGTTCGCCGTCGCGCGAGTGAGCTCGATGACGATCAACTCGCAGGTGAGCACCTGCCCATCACCGACAGCGGCGTTGAACCAGGACGCAAAGTGAGGAAAGCGACGATCGCGAACCCATGACCACACGCCCGTGTCGACCAGCGCAGCGTTCCGCAGCCTCGTCGGCGCCGGACCAGGTTTGGCCACGTCAGTGATCGATCAGGTGATCGCGATCGTGCCGAGCCGCTTCGAGATCGGCCGGCGACGCGAACTCGGGTAGAGCCAGCACGTCGAACGACGCGAGCTGAGCGCGCCGCGCAGCATCGCGCAGGGCGGCGTTCACGGTGGCGCTCACGCCCTTGGTGTGCAACGCAGCTCGTGCTGCGTCGAGAGCACCGAGATCAATGTCGACGGTGGTGCGCGCCATGCGCATCACGGTAGTGCATCACGACACGCATCACAACGCCCGTACACGCATCGAGCGCTCAGGCGACGTCGGTGCCGGGCGGGAACTGCCCGGTCACCACCGACGCGAGCATGTCGGTGTAGACGTCGACGAAGTCGTCGGTGCGCTCGGCAAGCTCGCCGCGCTCGATCGCGCTGATCAGCAGCTCGGTCATGCCGCCCATCAGCGCCACCGCCATCTCGTGTGAGAGCGAGCGCGAGGGCACGTCGGGGTTCTTCTTGCGGGCCTCTTCGACGATGTCGACGATGAGCGCGGCAAAGTGGTCGAAGGCCGCTCGGCGTGCCTTCGTGGCACGCTCGCTCAGCGTGGCGATCTCGATGAAAAACGCCTGGGTGAGCCTGGGCTCCGCTGCGAGCGCCGAGTAGTAGGCGTGGGTGCCGGTGCGGATCTGCTCGCGCCACGGCTGGTCGCCGTGGGAGGCCTGCACGATGAGCTGCTCGAGGTAGCGGCTGGTCTGTTCGTAGAGCTCAAGGAAGCACGACTCCTTGTCGCCGAACTCCTCGTAGAACGTGCGCTTGGAGACCTTGGCGTGGCGGACCACTTCAGTGATCGTGGCTCCGCGATAGCCGTGCTTGGCGATCGTGAGCGCCATGCCTTCGAGCATGCGTTCGCGCTGCGGCAGTACGGCTGACGTGTCGACGTCGGCACCTGGATCCGCTCCGGCGGGCCCTGCAGCCTCGGCACCGGGGACAGGCGAATCGAGGGACATTCCCGGAAGAGTAGACCGTCGCAGGGGTACCTGAAAGTACCTTTGAGCGCCCAGTAGCTCGGGCGTCCCACGACCGGACTACGCGACGGGTTGTGTGGCTTTTTCGATCGCCATGACCATCGCCTCGACGGGCTGCGCACCGCTGATCGCGAACCGCCGGCCGAGCACGAAGAACGGCACACCGCGCACGCCGAGGCGCATCGCCTCTTCGCGGTCGGCGACGACGTCTTGCGCGTACGCCCCGGTTCGCAGCACCATCTCGGCTTCGTGCTCATCGAGGCCTACGTCGCCGGCGGCATGCATCAGCACGGCATGGTCGGAGATGTCGGCGCCCTCAGAGAAGTGCGCGCGGTGGAGCCGCTGGGTCAGCTCGAGGTCGTGGCCAGTGCGGCGCGCGAGGTGGATGAGCTGGTGCGCGTCGGCGCTGTTGGCGCTGATCGCAATGTCGAAGTCCATGTCGAGGCCGAGCTCTTCGCCAAGGTCGGCCACCTGCTCGGTCATCTCGCGTGCCTGGGCGAGCGTCTTGCCGTACTTCTCCGCGAGCATCGCGATGGTCGGCCCCCGTTTGGCGGACGGGTCGAGCTGGTAGGAGCGGATCGTCACGCGCGTCGCCTCGAGCAGCCCGGTTTCGCGCAGGGCAAGCCGCAGCCGCGTCTCACCGATCCAGCACCACGGGCACACCACGTCGGACCAGAGCTGCACGTCGAGCAGCGGCTCAACGCCGGGGTGATGCTGCGGATCGAGTCCCATCGCACGTCAACCGTAGCGCCGCGGGCCGCGCCAGGTCTTGGTGTAGTGCGAAGTTCTTACGGTTTTGCCGCACGCGTCGCGAAACGACCAGGCGCCAGCGTTCGCCCGAACCTGGCACCGCGGCCCAGCTAGGTTGGGCTCGCGATGGCCGCCGACCCCAGCACCTCGACCCGTTCGCCGCGGTTGATCAGGCCAATCCAGCTGCACCCTGCACAGGTGATCGTCGTGGCCTTCATGGGCGTCGTGATCCTCGGCACCGGCCTGCTGATGCTGCCGATCTCCAAGCAGGGACCGGGCGGCACGGGCTTCACCGACGCGCTGTTCCACGCCGCCTCCGCAGTCTGCGTGACCGGCCTGTCGTCGGTCGACACCGCCGAACACTGGACCCGCTTCGGTCAGGCGACCCTGCTTGTGCTCGTGCAGGTCGGCGGCATCGGCATCATGACCTTCGCCTCCATCCTCGGCCTGGTCGTCGCCCGTCGCCTCGGCCTGCGGACCCGCCTGCAGACGGCCCACGAGAGCAACGTCGTCGACCAAGGCGACCTGCGCCGCGTGCTCTGGGGCGTCGCCAGGATCTCGTTCTCCGTGGAGTTCGTCGTCGCGATCATGCTCATGCTGCGGTGGTGGCTGGGCTACAACTACGACCTCGGCGAAGCGGCGTGGCTGGGCGTCTTCCACTCGGTCGGCGCCTTCAACAACGCCGGGTTCGCGCTCTGGTCCGACAGCCTCACCCGCTTCGCGACCGACGCGTGGATCTGCTTGCCCGTGGCGGGCGCCGTCATCGTCGGCGGCCTGGGGTTCCCGGTTCTGCTCGAACTACGACGCGAGCTGCGCCATCGGCTGCATTGGACGCTCAACACGAAGACCGTCGTCGCCGTCACCGCCGTGCTGCTGCTCGTCAGCACCGTGTTCGTGACCGCTGTCGAGTGGTCGAACCCCAAGACGCTGGGCGCGCTCGACCCGCCGGCGCGCATCCTCGCCGGCTTTTTCCAGGCGGTCATGCCGCGCAGCGGCGGCTTCAACACCGTCTCGATCGGCGACCTGCAGCCCACCACGTGGTTCGGCATGGACATCCTGATGTTCATTGGCGGGAGCCCGGCCAGTACGGCCGGCGGCATCAAAGTGACGACCTTCGCCGTGATCGTGTTCATCGTCCTCAGCGAGATCCGCGGCGGCGGCGCGGTGAACATGTTCGGCAAGCGGCTGCCGCGCTCGGCGCAGCGCCAGGCGATCACCGTCGTCGCGCTCACGAGCGCCGTGATCGCGATCGCGACGATGGCGCTCATGCTGCTGGAGAACTTCGAACTCGACCACGCCCTCTTCGAGGTGACGTCGGCCTTCACGACCACGGGCCTCTCGACCGGCGTCACGTCCGACCTCGGCACCGCCAGCAAGCTGATGATGGTCTTCTTGATGTTCGCCGGACGACTCGGTCCGATCACGCTCGCCTCAGCGATCGCGCTGCGGCGCTCCGACCGCCTCTACCAGTACCCCAAGGAACGGCCGATCATCGGCTGATCCCGACACGATGACGACGATCCCAGCGAGGTGCCGGCCATGACGCCCACCAATCCCGCCCGCGCCGCCCACCGCCTGGCGGAGGCCAACTCGGTGGTCGTGCTCGGCCTTGGCCGGTTCGGCAGCGCGATCGCGACCGAGTTGGTGCGCACCGGCACCGAGGTGCTTGGCGTCGACCGCGACGAAGCGCTCGTCCAGGCGCACAACGGCATTCTCACGCACGTGGTGCAGGCCGACTCGACGAACGCGGCGGCGCTGCGGCAGATCGCCGTCCCGGAATTCGACCGCGCGGTGGTCGGCATCGGCACGAACATCGAGGCGAGCCTGCTCACCTCCTCGCTGCTCGTGGAGTTCGCGGTGCCGTCGATCTGGGCGAAGGCGATCAGCGACGCGCACGCCAAGATCCTTCGCCAGCTCGGCGTCCACAACGTCGTGGCGCCCGAGAAGGACATGGGCAAGAAGGTCGCCCACCTCGTACGCGGCGCGATGCTCGACTACGTCGAGTTCGAAGACAACTTCGCGATGGTGAAGATGCGCACGCCGGCGTTCGCCTACGGCAAGCGCCTCGGCGAGGCCCACATCCGCCGCGACTATGGCGTCACGGTGATCGCCATCCGCAAGGACACCGACGAGTGGACGTACACGACCGCCGACACCCTCCTGGAGAAGGACGACCGCATCATCGTGGCGGGCCCCACCCGCAAGACCGAGAAGTTCGCCCTCATCGAGTAAGTACGCGCGCACCGGACGCCAGATCGCGCCCCCTCAACCAGCTCAGCCCCGGCCGCAAAGCGACCGAGGCGGTGAGGTGGGGTGCCCCGGGCGGACCG
>JAEZDB010000445.1 GCA_023429855.1 Actinomycetes bacterium | reverse complement strand
CCCTCGACGACTTCCTGCACATCCCCGCGGACACGCCGATGCCGGTGCGCACCGCGGTCGAGCACGACACCGTCCTGTGGTTCGAGACCAAGGACGACTGGGCCGACTACCCGGGCCTGGACGCGTGGCTGGTGGCCACCGGGTACCCGACGGTGGCCGTCGTCCCGCTGACCGTCGGCGACGAGACGCTCGGCGCCCTGTACGCCAACTTCGCCTCCGGGCGGATCCTGTCCGAGCAGGAGCGGGGAGCGCTCGAGCTGGTCGGTGAGCTCGCCGCCCAGAACATCCGTCGCGCGATGCTGCTCGAGGAGGCGCTGCGCACCACGGCGGTGCTGGACGCGATGGCCAAGGCCATGCCGATCGGGATGGCGATCATCGACCGGGAGCTGCGCTTCGTGCAGGTCAACGGCGAGATGGCGCGCATCAACGGACGTCCGCTCGAGGAGCACCTCGGTCGCACCCTCGACGAAGTGCTGCCCACTCTCACCGACGAGGTCCGCGGGCACTTCGCGCACGTCCTCGGCGGCGGCGAGCCGATCGTCGGTCGCGAGCTGATCGATGACAACGCTCCCAACGGTCCGGCGACGCGCGCGACCTCGGCGGTGCGCGCCTCGTGGTTCCCCATCAGGGACAGGACCGGCGAGGTGCTGGCGGCCGGCGTGATCGTCGAGGACGTCTCGCACCGCGTCACCGACGAGCAGCGGCTCGCGCTGCTCGCCGAACTGTCCAACCTGCTGGCCGACACGCTCAGCCGCGACGCCGTGAGCGGCCGCCTGGCCGACGTGCTGGTCCCGCGCCTGGGCCACCTCGCCGCCGTGCTGGTGGTCGAGGGCCGCTCGACCCTGCGCACCGCCGCGATCCGCAGCGCGAACGACGAGCTGCGCCGCGCGGTCACCTCTGCGCTCGAGGACATGCCCGACCTGCTCGAGATCACCGGCATCCTGGAGCAGGTGCTCGAGCGCGGCGAGCCGCTCCTGATCTCCGACTACAGCGCGGGCGAACCGTCCGGGGGCCGCTTCGTGCGCGCCGACACCGTCAAGCGGCTTCACATGAGTTCGCTGATGGTCCTGCCGATGCGCAACGCCGACCTCACGCACGGCATCATCATTCTCGGTCGCACCGAGGGTGCTCATCCCTACGACGACCAGGACCTCGCGTTCGCGCGCATCGTGGCCCGCCGCGGCGGCATGGCGCTCGACAACGCTCGGCTCTATGCGCGGCTCGACGAGATGGCGCTCGCCGAACGTGACCGTGCCGACCGGTTCGCGACGCTCGAGGCGGCCCACCGCGAGATCGCCAGAGCGCTCCAGGTCACGCTGATCCCGCCGAGTCTGCCGAACCCTCCCGGCACGGACACCGCGACGCGCTACCTGCCGATCGGCGTCGGCGTGGACGCCGGTGGCGACACCTACGACCTGTTCCCGATCGACGACGGCTGGCTCGCCGTGATGGCCGACGTCTGCGGCAAGGGCCCCGACGCCGCCGCCATCACCTCGTTGCTGCGCCACGCGATCCGCAGCCGTTCGCTCTACGAGTCCGACCCCGCACGACTGCTGCAGCACGCCAACGACGTGCTGCGGCGCCACGATTCGACCGACACCGCACGGTTCGTGACGGCGCAGATCGCGCGGCTGCGTCCCGACGAGCACGGCCGGATCGACATCGCGCTCGCGTCGGCGGGCCACCCGCCGCCCGTGCTGCTGCGCGGGACGGCACCCTCGTTCGTCGAGACGCCCGGCCGGCTGCTCGGCCTCTTCGACGACATCGCGGCGAGCACCACGGAGTTCGCACTCACCTCGGGCGACGGCCTGGTGTTCTACACCGACGGCGTCACCGAGGCCCGCGACCCCGAGGGGGCGATGTTCGGTGAGCCGCGCCTGCTCGGCAGCGTCGAACTCGCCGCGCGCCGCGCGATGAACGCCGACGCGATGCTCAGCCAGCTCGAGCGCGCCGTGCGGGCGCACGTCGGCGACGAGAACCTCCGCGACGACGTCGCGCTGCTCGCCGTCCGCGCCCTCTGAGCGAGCGTCGACCGCCCCGTCAGACGGTGGTGGCCGTCCCGGCCGGATCGGTGGCAGAGGCGCCGCACTCGCAGACGTGGGCGAGTTCCACGCCGAATCCGGCCCGGACCCGGACGCAGTGGTCGCACGAGCAATCCGGCAGAGCCACGGCTCCGAGGTGGCAGCAACAGGTGCAGGACTCGGTCATGGCGACCTCGGGGTCTCGGGAAAGGCAGTGCGGACGTTCCCCACGCTAGGGGCGCGGAGTGGACCGCGCATCCGGAGTCCGTGAGTGAGGCTCGCGACCGGAGTCGCGCGGCTAGCCTGATCGGATGCGCACGCCCTCGCTGGCGATCACTGCTCTCGTGGTCGCCACGTTCGCGATGACCGACCTCGCGTCGGCCGCGTCTCCGCCTGCCCCGGGCCCGCCCGCGCGACATGTGGCCGGAGCGACCGCTGTCGCGGTGGACTCCCCGGCCTACCTGCCGCCGGCGAAGGTGCGGCTGCGCAAGTCGCCGGGCGGAACGTCGATCGTCCGCGGCAACGGCCCGATCGAGGGCAAGCGCGGCAAGCTCGTCCGGTACACCGTCGAGGTCCAGACCAAGATGCCGCACGCGCAGCGTCGCGCGGTCGAGCTCGAGGCGGTGGCGCGCTGGGTCTTCGGCGACCAGCGGCGCGGCTGGACCGCGCGGGGCGCCCGTCGGATGCAGCGCGTCGGCACCGTGAAGGCGGCGACGATCCGCATCGTGCTGGCGCGCCCGTCGGAGGTGGACCGTCGCTGCCGCCGGGGCGGCATGAACACGGCGGGCAAGTACTCGTGCTTCACCGGGAAGGTGGCGGCGCTGAACAACCTGCGGTGGCAGCGCGGCGCGGTGACCGACCAGTTCCCGGTCCTGGACCAGTACCGGGCGTACCTGGTGAACCACGAGGTCGGCCACGGCCTGGGCTACAGACACCGGTCGTGTCCGCGCAAGCGCGCCCTCGCGCACGTGATGGT
>JAEZDB010000431.1 GCA_023429855.1 Actinomycetes bacterium | reverse complement strand
GGCGGGAATGGTGCGGCGCCGGACGAGCGTGTCCGGATGGCCCAGGCCGATCGGCCCAAGCGCCCACCGCTGCCCCGCCCCGCGGTGGCGCGCAAACGCTCGAGCGTCCAGGGCGTCTGGACGGCTGGCAGGAAAGTTTATGCGCCCGTTGGGGACCCGTCGCTCGCTAAGAGACCGGATTACGGGGGGAACCAATGCCCACGGGCCGGGATAGCCCAAAAAACGGCGTGTAGGTGCCCCGACCGAGGGACGTCTCAACGGGCGGCGGCGCGCCCAAATTGGGCACGCTCAGACCAAATCACTCCTCAAGAGTGGTGATCCAACCACCGAACTAGTTAGGGACGTTGCCATGGATCGGCGGCGGTGCCAGTCCCACGGAGGGGCGCCCTTATGGATTACCCCTCCGCATGGATCTGTTCGACACCACACAGCTTGCTCTGAGCCGAGCCATCATCGGCACGACGACTCGCCAGGGGGCGCTCGCCAACAACCTGGCGAATGCCAACACCCCGGGCTACCAGCGTCAGGACGTCGACTTCCACTCGGCGCTCCGGAGCGCCGTCGCAGGCGGCTCCGAGGCCGTGAAGAGCGTGCGCCCGAGCGTGCAGGCCGACCCGACCGCGCCGCTGCGCTACGACGGCAGCAACATCGACGTCGACAAGGAAAACGCGGCGATGGCCCAGAACGGCCTCGAGCACGAAGCGCTCGTCGCCGTCTCCCGCGCCCGCGTCGAAATTCTCAAGACTGCGATGAACCCGCGATGAGCCTGTTCAACTCGATGCAGATCAGCGCGACCGGCATGTCGGCCGAGCGCACGCGGATGGATGTCGCGTCGGAGAACCTCGCCAACGCGAACTCCACCGGCGGCCCGAACGGCGCCTACCGCCGCAAGGAGGTCGCCCTGCGCGCCGCCGGCGGCACCAGCTCGACCTTCGCCCAGACCCTCACGAACGCCGCCTCGGCCGCAGCTCGCGCCGGCGGCAGCCGCGCCAGCGGCATCGGCACCACCGTCGGCGGCGTCGAAGTCGCGGAGATCGTCGAAGACAAGATCGCCAACCGCCGCGTCTACGACCCGGGCCACCCCGACGCTGACGCCCGCGGCTACGTCGAGATGCCGAACGTGAACCCGGTCATCGAGATGACCGACCTGATCAGCGCCTCCCGCGCCTACGAGGCCAACGTCACCGCGATGCAGACCTCCAAGGCCATGTTCTCCAAGACGATGGATCTCCTCCGATGAGCCCGATCCCGGTCAGCTCCGGCTTCTCCACGACCGGCCCCGAGTGGGGCGTCGGCTCCATCGGCTCGGTCGCCCCCACCGAGGGCGTTCAGGGCGGCGGCGGGTTCGCCGGCATGCTCGGCAACAGCATCCAGAGCCTCGCGACGACCCAGGCCGAGGCCACCACGCAGTCGCAGGCCCTGGCCACCGGCCAGGCGCAGGACCCGGCCGAGGTCGTCATGGCCGTCGAAAAGGCCCAGCTCGCCATGCAGATGGCGACCACGATGCGCAACAAGGGCGTCGAAGTCATCCAAGAACTCATGAGGACGCAGGTCTAGGACCGCTTACGCCAGATGAACCTCCAGGCGATCTTCAAAGAGCTCACGCCCCGCGCGCGTATCGGCCTCGGTGCCGCTGCCCTCGGCGTCGTGCTCGTCCTCTTCTTCCTCCTGCGCCTCGCGACGGCGCCGAGCTACGTGACGGTCATGTCGGGCATCGAGCCCGGCAAGTCCGACGAGATCACGACCGCGCTCGCCGAGCGCGGCGTGACCTACGAGCTGCGCGACGCCGGCACGTCGCTGGCCGTTGAAAAGGCCCAGATGGCTGAGGCGCGTGTGGCACTCGCCAATGCGGGCGTCTCCGGCGGCGGCGGCGAGCAGCCCGGCTTCGAGCTCCTCGACGAGCAGAAGCTCGGCGCCTCCGACTTCCAGCAGCGCGTGACCTACCAGCGTGCCCTCGAGGGCGAGATCGCGAAGACCGTCGGCGCGATCGACGGCGTCGGCGGCGCCGAGGTCCAGCTGACCCTGCCCGAAGACAAGCTCTTCTCCAGCGAGGCGACGCCGGCGACCGCCGCCGTTCTCCTGAGCGGCGGCAACGCGCTCGACGCCGGCGCCGTCCGCGGCATCGCAAGCCTCGTCTCCTCCAGCGTGAGCGGCCTCAAGGCCGACAACGTGACGATCACCGACGGCAACGGCCAGATGCTGTGGCCCAACGGCGAGTCCGCCGGCGGCTCCTCCGCCAAGACCGCCGCGCAGGCCAAGTACGCCGCGCAGGTCGAGAACGACGTCAACAACATGCTCGCTCGCACGCTCGGCCCGGACGCGGCGCGCGTCGAAGTCGCCGCCGACCTCAACATGGACCAGACAAGCCGCGAGCAGCTCAAGTACGACGCCAAGGGCACGCCGCTCGAGGAGAACAAGGACGTCGAGAAGCTCGAAGGCGAAGCGGCAAACGCGGGCACGGCGGGCACCGCCGCCAACATCGACGGCTCGCAGGCCGCGGGCGGCGGCGCAGGCTCCAACTACGACCACTCGGTCACGAAGACCACGTACGGCGTCGGCAAGACCGTCACGAAGACGAAGGTCGCCCCGGGCGCCGTCAACAAGATGCAGATCGCGCTCATGGTCAACGACAAGGAAGGCGCTCCGCTCAACCCGGACGTCGAGTCGATGGTCAGCGCCGCTGCCGGCCTCGATCCGCAGCGCGGCGACACGATCAGCACGACGCGCTTCAAGTTCGCCAACACCCCGGCGGCCAAGTCGCCGCTGCCGATCACCCCGACCGGTGTGCTCGACGTCCTCAAGTACGTCCTCGCCGGCCTGGCGGCACTCGTCTTCCTCTTCCTCGCCTCGCGCGCACTGCGCCGCCGCGAGAACGCCGACCTCGCCGAGCCGCGCTGGCTCAGCGAGATCGAGCAGCCGCGCCCGCTCTCTGAGCTGGTCGCAGCGCTCGAGTCGGGTGAGCAGAACACCGGTGAGCAGCCGGCGCTCGCCGCAGCCGGTTCGTCGCGCGAGCAGCTCGCCGCGGTCGCCGCTCAGGATCCTGAGCGCCTCGCGCGTCAGCTCCGCCAGTGGATGACCGAGGGTGAGCAGTCGTGACGCAGCCGCTGAGCGTCGTCGCCACCACCGGCCAGGTGCCCGGGACCGACGCGGTCCTGGCCTCCGACCTCCTGCCCGCCGCCCCGACCGGCCCGAGCAAGGCCGCTGTCGCCCTGGTGGCGCTCGGCGCCGAGCACGCGGCTGAGGTGCTGCGGCACCTGCCTGAGGCCCAGGCTGAGGCGCTCTCGGCGGAGATCGCGCAGCTCGGCGTGATCGACCAGTCGCTGCTGGACTCCGTCTGCGACGACCTGATCGCCGAGACCGGCCCGGCCGACGCGCCGCAGGGCGGTATCGGCTACACCCGCGACGTGCTCGAGCGCGTCGTCGGCGCCGAGCGCGCCGACGAGCTGATCGCCCAGTTCATGGGCGGTGAGCGCAAGCCGTTCGACTTCATGCGGTCGATGGCCGCCGAGGAGATCATCTCGCTGCTCGAGGGCGAGGCGCCGCAGACCATCGCGCTGGTCGTCGTCAACCTGCGTTCGGCGCTCGCCGGCGGCGTGCTCGACGGCCTCGAGGCACGGCTGCAGGCCGATGTCGCCCACCGTCTGGCAACGCTCACCCCCGTCGAGCCGCGGGTGCTGATCGACATCGACACCGGCCTGCGCGAGAAGGCCGCCACCGCCACGGCTGGCGAGAAGGGCGAGGCGCCGCCGTCGGGCGTCGACATCCTCGCGCAGATCCTGCAGGGTGCCGGCCGCGCAACCGAGCGCCAGGTCCTTGGTGGGCTGGAGACGGTCGACCCCGAGCTGGCCGAGGCCGTGCGCGCGAAGATGTTCACCTTCGAGGACCTGCCGAAGCTGTCCGACAAGGACCTCCAGCTCGTCCTGCGCGACATCGACGCCAAGGACCTCACCATGGCGCTGCGCGGCGTGACCGAGGAGCTCATGGAGCGCGTCATCTCGAACATGTCGCAGCGTGCCGGCGAGACGCTCCGCGAGGAGATGGAGATGCAGGCACCGGTCAAGCGGGCCGTCGTCGAAGAGGCGCAGACCACGGTCGTGGCCGCGATCCGCGCGCTCGAAGAGGCCGGTTCGATCGAGCTGCCCGGCGGCGACGAGGCCGGCCCGGGCGAAGAACCCGAGGTGCTCCTATGAGTCAGGCGTTCCAACTTCCCGCGCTTGAGCCCCTGCGGCCCGTGCAGCCGCTCTCGCCCGCCGACGTGGAGGCCGACCTCGCCGCCGCGCGCGCCGCGGCGGTGCAGGAGGGCTACGCCGCGGGCATAGCTCAGGGTCAACTTGAGGCTAAGGCTCAGTTCGGCGCCGCGCTTGCGGCCCTTCAGTCGGCTGCAGCTGAGATGGTCGCCAAGCGCGACGCGCTCTGCGACGCCGTGGAACCCGCAGCGATCTCGCTCGCGCTGGCCGGCGCCGAGCAAGTCGTCGCGGCAGCGCTCGACGTCAACCCCGAGCTGATCGCAAACACCGCCCGCGGAGCGCTGCGTCGGCTGATCGAGCGCGACCACGTGATCATGCTCGTGAACCCCGACGACCTGGATCACATGCGCAGCATCGTGCCGGAGCTCGTCGAGGAGCTCGGCGGCATCGAGTCGCTCGACGTGCAGTCCGAGCGCCGTGTCTCGCCGGGCAGCGTGATCGTGCAGACGCCGACCGGCGACGTCGACGCGCGCCTCGACACCCGCCTGGCGCAGCTTGGCGACGTCGTCCGGGAGTGCCTTGCCCGCTGAAGCCCTCGTCGAGGAGATCGCCGAGCGCGCGCAGGAGGTCACAGACCGCCTCGCGCTCGCGACCCAGCGCGTCGCCCGCGCCGATCTGCACCGCCCGCGCGGCAAGGTCGTCGACGTGATCGGCCTGATCGTCGAAGCCACCGGCCTCGAGGCTGAGATCGGCGAGCTGTGCGAGCTGGAGACCGGCCGCCACGCGGCACCCGTCCCGGCCGAGGTCGTGGGCTTCCGCTCCGGCCGCACGCTGCTCATGCCGCTGGCCGACCTGCGCGGCATCGCCCCCGGGCACGTCGTCACGCCGCTCGGCCACCACCTCGATGTCGCCTGCTCCGACGAGCTGCTCGGCACCGTCGTCGACGGGCTCGGCAAACCGCTCGACGGGATGGCGCCGCCCGCCGCCAAGCGCCGCCCGATCGAGGCGTCGCCGCCGAACGCGATGACGCGGAAGCGGATCCACGACCGCATCACCCTCGGCGTCCGCGCGCTCGACACGCTCGTGCCGTGCGGCGAAGGCCAGCGCCTGGGCATCTTCGCCGGTTCCGGCGTCGGCAAGTCGTCGCTGATGGGCATGATCGCCCGCTCGACTACCGCCGACGTGAACGTGCTCTGCCTCGTCGGCGAGCGTGGCCGGGAGGTGCGCGAGTTCATCGAACGCGACCTCGGCGACGCGATCGAGCGCTCCGTCGTGGTCGTCGCAACCGGCGACCAGCCGGCCCTCGTGCGCATCAAGGCCGCGCTCACGGCGACTGCGATCGCCGAGCACTTCCGCGACCAGGGCAAGAACGTCGTGCTCATGATGGACTCGGTCACGCGCTTTGCCATGGCCCAGCGCGAGGTCGGCCTCGCGATCGGCGAGCCGCCCGCCACCCGCGGCTACACGCCGTCGGTCTTCGCGATGCTCCCCAAGCTGCTGGAGCGCTCGGGCACGAGCGACGTCGGCTCGATCACGGGCCTCTACACCGTGCTCGTCGACGGCGACGACATGAACGAGCCGATCGCCGATGCCGTCCGCTCGATCCTCGACGGCCACATCGTTCTCACCCGCGAGCTCGCCCACCAAGGGCACTACCCCGCGATCGACGTGCTTCAGTCGGTGAGCCGACTCGTCAGCGAGATCGCTCCGCCCGAGGTGCAGGAAGCAGGCATGCGCGTGCGCGAGCTGATGGCCGCCTACCGCGACCAGAAGGACCTCATCGCGATCGGCGCCTACGAGCACGGCTCGAACCCGGTCGTCGACCGCGCCATCGCGCTGAAGGCCGACATCGACGGCTTCCTCAAGCAGCGCGCCACCGAGCCCAGCGGACTTGCCGACGCCGACGCCCACCTGCTCTCGCTCGTCGATGGCGACGCCGGCTTCCAGCCCTACACGCCGCCAGCGGCGCCCGCGATGGACGACGTGAACCTGCCGGGCGAGACGTGGCCGCCGGCCGAACCCGGCACCGCTGGCGAGTCCGCCATTCCTTCGTTCGACCTTGGAGGTGACTTTTAACCATGGCCAAGCACTTCAAGTTCCGGCTCCAGCCTGTGCTCGACATTCGCGAAGGCGAAGAGCAGAAAGCCAAAGAGCAGCTCGCCGAGACGATGGCGCTGCGCACCCAGGGCCGCGAGCAGCTGCGGGCTGCCGAGCAGCTCGTCGCCGAGGCTGACCGCGCCGCGCGTGACGCCGCTGCGTCGCCGATGTCGATTGATCACATCGCCGCCCAGCAGCGTTGGCGTGAGCGCCTGGAGCGCCACCGCCTGGCCGCCGGCCAGCAGCTTGAGGAGGCCGAAGGCGAGGTGACGCTGAGCCGCAACGCGCTCGTCGAGGCGCACCAACGCCGCGCGACCCTCGATCGCCTCAAGGACACCAAGGCCGCGCAGCACCGGGTCGAGGTCGACCGCGTCGCAGCCGCCGAAGCCGACGAGATCGCGCTGCGCCAGCACCACGGCCGCAAGCGCCACCGGACTACGCCATGAACACCGTGACGGGCGACGTCGCCGCACGCATCGCGGCGATCCAGCAGATGACGGCCCGGTTGAACGCCGGCCCGCAGCCGACCGGCGACTTCGCCCAGGCACTGACTGCCGCCCAGGAGACGGGCGGCACGGAGGCCGTCAAGGCCACCGGCGGCAGCGTCTCGGGTGTGCCGTACGCCAGCGAGATCAACGCCGCGGCCGCCAAGCACGGCATCGACCCGGCGTTGCTTGCCGGCCTGGTCAAGCAGGAGTCGGGCTTCAACCCGAGCGCGAAGAGCAGCGCGGGTGCGACCGGCCTCACCCAGCTGATGCCGGCCACGGCGCGCTCGCTCGGCGTGACCGACGCGACCGACCCGGTGCAGGCCCTGGACGGCGGCGCGAAGTACCTGAAGGCAATGCTTGACAAGTTCGGCGGCGACGAGCGGCTGGCGCTCGCCGCCTACAACGCCGGCCCGGGCGCGGTGACGCGATTTGGCGGCATCCCGCCGTACGCCGAGACGAAGGCCTACGTGGAGAAGGTGCTGGCCAACCGCGACAGCTTCATGGCCTCGGCGCTGACGTCGACGACGCCGCAGAGCTCACCGGCGGGTGCCCTCGGCGGAGCACCGGTTCCCTCGTCCAACCTCTCCATCGACTCGTCGTCCACTTCGCCCACGTATGGGTCCAGTTCTCCGCTGGGTTATCCGACCACATAACCAAGATGCCAATCGACTCACTTACTGCTGGTCCGCCAGCGGTGGCGAGCCCGGGCAGCGCATCGGCCAACAAGGCCGGCGCACCACCGGGATTCTCCGCCGCACTCGACAGCGCCGCCAAGACCTGGACCGCACTCGCGGAAGGTCAGAACAACATCAAGCGACAGGGCAACGACCGCCCAGCCGCCAAGCGCGAAGATGGGAATCCGACGGCTGCCGCGACGCCCGACCAGACCGCAAAGGCCGACCAGTCCGAGAGGGCCGAGAAGGCCGACAAGCCGGCAAAGGCCGACACGGCGGCGAAGTCCGACAAGTCCGAGAACGCCGATCTCGCAGCCGGGGAGACTGCGGTGGCCACGCCCACCGCGCCGGTGGCTGACGCTGCCGCGTCGACGCTGGCGGCGGCGATCGCTGCTGCGCAGGCGGCCCTTGACGGCGCCACGCCGCAGACCGCTGCCCCAACCTCGGCGCCATCAGCTCCGAGCCCGGCTTCAGCCGAGGCGCTAGCCGTCGCCCAGACGGCGACCGCTGTGCTGGCCGCTGCCGACGCGGCCGTCGCCGGCGCTCCGGTCGACCCGGCGGCTCCCGGTGTTGCCGAGCTCCTCGCGAGCGTCGAGTCCGGCGAGACCACGCTCAGCGACCTGCCGCCGTCGGTCC